>CAZHGR010000026.1:0-32734 GCA_964532255.1 uncultured Sphingobium sp. | reverse complement strand
CTGGCTCGATGCCCTCGAATATATTCCGTTCCTGCGCGACATCGGCCAGCATTTTTCGGTCAACCGGATGCTGAGTTTCGATTCGGTGAAGTTGCGCCTCGACCGCGAGCAGTCGCTGAGCTTCCTCGAATTCAACTACATGATCCTCCAGGCCTATGACTTTCTGGAACTGTCGCGCCGTTTCGGCTGCCGGCTACAGATGGGCGGGTCGGACCAGTGGGGCAATATCATCAACGGTGTCGAACTGGGTCGCCGGGTCGACGGTGCCGAGCTGTTCGGGCTCACCAGCCCGCTGATCACCACCGCCGACGGCGGCAAAATGGGCAAGACCGCGCGGGGTGCGGTCTGGCTCAACGAGGATGCGCTGAGCGCCTACGACTATTGGCAGTTCTGGCGGAACACGCAGGACGCTGATGTCGGCCGCTTCCTGCGCCTCTTCACCGACCTGCCGCTCGACGAGATCGCCCGGCTGGAGGCGCTCGGCGGTGCCGAGATCAACGAGGCGAAGAAAATACTGGCGGACGCCTGCACCACCCTGGCGCATGGCGAGGAGGCCGCGCGGCAGTCGGCGGAAACGGCGCGCCGCACGTTCGAGGAAGGCGCGGGCGGTGCCGGCCTGCCGCAGGTCGATGTCACCGGCGGCCGCATCGCCCTGGTCGATGCGCTCACCGCTTCGGGTCTCGCCGCGTCCAAGGGCGAGGCGCGCCGCAAGATCGCCGAGGGCGCGGTTCGCCTCGACGATGTGCCCGTGACCGACGCGCTGTTCGAAATCGATCTGGCAGGCGCCGAGGTCAGGCTCAGCCTGGGCAAGAAGCGGCACGCGATGCTGCTGCCGCGCTGATCGCATTCGGTAATCCCGCGTAAAGGATGTCGCTTCATTCCCGGTTCACGTGACCATGGGACGGTCGCGCGACATGAGGGGAGTGCGCCGATGTCGCTTGCTTATCAACCTCTTGAAGCCCGGCGCACGCCGCGCGACGATGTCAGCTACCACTGCCAGGCCCGCCTGGCATCAGGCCCGGCGCATGCTCATCTGGTGAATATCTCGCCGCTCGGCTACATGATCCGCTGCACCGCTGCCGCAGCACCGGACGAGGCGGTTGCGTTGCGCCTCCCGATTCTCGGCACGACGGCCGGACGGATTATCTGGACCAAGCTCGACCGGATCGGCGTCGAGTTTGCGACACCCGTCGATCCGCGCACCTATGCGCTGCTGCTGGCGCAACTGAACCCTGAAAGTCGAACCGGCCGCGGCGCGTAATTTATCCGATCTGGATGAATTGCCATTCCAAACCGACGGATTTCTCCGAATTTTCCATCCATTTTGAATGACTTATGGCCCTTGACGTTTAGCTATTGGCAACTTGCCGGGCGGTATAAACGGCCTGTCTCCAGCGGAACAAGGGATCGCAAAAATGCTGATGACGGAATGGAAGAAGGCCCGATGGCTGGGGGTCGAACGGCGTCGGTTTCCCCGGGATCCGGTAAGCTGGCCCACGACGGTCAACTGGAACGGCGGTGCCGGTGTCGACATCCGGATACTCGACATCTCCCCGATCGGATTCAGCGCCGGTTGCCCTCGCGAGTTTGCGGAGGACCAGCGCATCCGGGTAACGTTGCCGGTGCTCGGACAGGTCGATGCCGATATCGTCTGGTGCATCGCTGGGCATTTCGGTGCGTGCCTGACGCGCCCCATACCGAGCGAAACCTATTCGCGGCTGATCGCCGCCATGCGCAGCGGTCGCTGAACCGAGCGCCCCGAACTTTCCATATGCACGCGGGTCGGGTCTAACCGCTGTGCAGCAGGGCGGCCGCCTCGCCTCTTTCGAACAGATAGAGGCAATGGCGTGCCGCCCGCCCCCTTTGCGAGTCGAGGCCCCCGTCGCGGTCGATCAGCAGGCGCGCGTCGTCGCGCGCGGCATCGATCAGCGCGCCGATCTGTTCGGGCGAAGCGAGCCGGAAGCGCTCTTCCCCCGACTGGCGCGTGCCGAGCAGCTCGCCCGCGCCGCGCAACCGCAGATCCTCTTCGGCGATCAGGAAGCCGTCGGTCGTCGCCCGCATCAGCGCCAGCCGCGCCCGCGCCGTTTCGGACAGGCGGCGCTGGCCGTCCTCACCCGCGTTCCAGATGAGAAGGCAGCGCGACAGGCCCCCGCCCCGCCCGACCCGGCCGCGTAACTGGTGAAGCTGCGCCAGGCCGAAGAGGTCGGCGTCCTCGATCACGATCAGCGTGGCGTTGGGCACATCCACGCCGACCTCGATCACCGTCGTGGCGACCAGCACCGATAGCTGGCCCGCCTGGAATGCGGCCATCACGGCGTCCTTCTCCGGCCCCTTCATCTGACCGTGGATCAGCCCCACCCGGCCGCCGAACCGCTGCCGCAGCACGGCCGCGCGCTGTTCTGCCGAAGAGCGGTCGATCACCTCGCTCTCGTCGACCAGCGGGCACACCCAATAGGCCTGCCCGCCCGCATCGATATGGCGCCCGATCCCGTCGATCACCTCGGCCAGCCGGGTAGAGGCGATCACGCTCGTTTCGACCGGTTGCCGGCCCGGCGGCATTTCGTCGAGTCGGCTGACGTCCATCTCGCCATAATGGGTGAGCGTCAGCGTGCGCGGGATCGGCGTGGCCGTCATGACGAGGAGGTGTGGCGCGCGCTCCGCCTTGGCGGTCAGCATCATCCGCTGCGCCACGCCGAAACGGTGCTGCTCGTCGATCACCGCGAGCCCCAGATTGCGATAGGCGACCGCATCCTGAAAGATCGCGTGCGTACCGACGAGTATGTCGATGCTGCCGTCGGCGAGGCCCATCAGCGTCGACTCGCGCGCACGTCCCGTGTCCCGGCCGGTCAGCACCGCAACGTTGACCGGCAGGCCGGCGAGCAGTGACTGAAGCGACGCGAAATGCTGGCGCGCCAGTATCTCGGTCGGCGCGAGGAACGCCCCCTGCGCCCCCGCCTCGACCGCCGCCAGCAGCGCCATCGCCGCGACCAGCGTCTTGCCGCTGCCGACATCGCCCTGAAGGAGCCGCAGCATCGGCAGGCTCTGCGCCATGTCGCCGGTGATCTCCTCGACCGCGCGCCGCTGCGCCCCGGTCGGCGCGAAGGGCAGGCGCAGCAGATCGCGCAGCCGCCCGTCACCCTGCAGCGGCACACCGCGCCGCCGCCGCCCGGATGCGCGAAGCAGCATCAGTGCCAGTTGGCCGGCGAACAGCTCGTCATAGGCGAGCCGTTCGCGCGCTGTCGCCGCTGCGGGATCGGCGTGGACCGCCTGCAGCGCCTCATGCCAGCCGGGCCAGCCGCGCGCGGCCTTGAGCCCCGGTTCGATCCACTCGGGCAGCTCGGGCGCACGGGCGAGCGCTTGTGCCACCAGTTCGCGCATGCGCCCATTGTTCAGCCCTTCGGTCAGCCCATAGACCGGCTCGCGCGGGGGAAGGCTCGCCGCCTCCGCGATTTCCAGCACATGATCGGGATGAACGATCTGCCGCTCCTCGCCATAGAGGTCGAGACGGCCGGAGACGAAACGGCGCTCGCCCAGCGGGAACAGCTTGCGCGGCCATCCGCTGTTGCGGCCGAAATAGACGATCCGCACCACATCGCCCGCGTCGTCGGTACAGGTCACCCGGAATGGCGCGCGCGCCGATCCGCTCGACGAATAGCCCGTGGCGGTGAGCGGCACGCCCACCATCCGCCCCGGCACGGCATCGTCGAGCCGCATGACCATCTGCCGCTCGATCCAACTCACCGGCAGGTGGAAGGCCAGATCGACCGCGCGAGCCAGCGACAGCCGCGTCAGCGCCTTTTCGACCTGCGGCCCCACGCCCTTGAGCGCAGCCACCTCGGCAAACATCGGATTGAGAAGTTCGGGGCGCATGGCTAATGGCTGCTGGCACGAGGTGGTAAGGCGCTCAAGCTCCGTTCGGTTCGAGCGAAGTCGAGAACCGCCTGCACCGCGTGTGTCGACTTCGGTCGAACCGAACGGAGCTGTTCGGCGTCGTTCGCGGTCTAACGTCGCGGCGATCCCTTTGCAAAGCCGTCTCCCAGCCAACAGTCAGGATAGTCCATGCCTCTCGATCACCGCCTCCGCCGCCTGCGCTTCCGCGCCTGGCACCGTGGCACGCGCGAAGCCGACTATATCGTCGGCGGCTTCTACGACCGTTATTCCGCGGGCTGGAACGAAGCCGAGGTGGAGTGGTTCGAACGGCTGGTCGAGGAGAATGACGTCGATATCATGGGCTGGGCGATGGGCTCCATCGGCGTGCCACCGCAATGGGAAGGGCCGATGATGGATGCGCTGCGGCGACTCGACTATGTAAAAGTGGTCTAACCCTCCCGTTCGGGCTGAGCTAGTTGAAGCCCTGCACTTCCCTTCTCAAGAAAGAACAGCCCCCTCCGGCGAAGCTCAGGACAGGCTTCGACAAACTCAGGGCGAACGGGCATCAACCTTGACCACCATTTCAACGATTGTCGCAGCCAAGGCACCTCTCACGCTTGCGGGCGTACCGGGCGGATTCACTTCCGTCCTTCTGGCGGACCTCGCGCGGGCGGCGGGACGCGCGGTGTTCATCGCCGCCGACGCCCAGATGATGCAGGCGGTGGCCGACACCGCGCCCTATTTCGCGCCGGAGATCGAGGTCATCCGCATCCCGGCCTGGGACTGCCTGCCTTATGACCGCGCTTCGCCCAGCCTGCGCACCGCGTCCGAGCGGCTGGCGGGGCTGTACGCGCTCCAGGCGAAGGCGACGGCGCCGCAGCTCGTCCTGACCGCCGCCAACGCGATCACCCAGAGGGTGCTGACTCCGTTCCGTATCCGGCAGCTTGTCGCGCGGCTCGCGCCCAAGGAGCGGATCGAGACCGACCGGCTCATCAAGCTGCTCGCCGCCAACGGCTATCTGCGCACCGACACCGTCCGCGACGCGGGCGAGTTCGCGGTGCGCGGCGGCATCATCGACCTGTGGCCGTCGGGCGAGCCCGGTCCGCTCCGCCTCGACTTCTTCGGCGACGAGATCGAGACGCTGCGCCGCTTCGATCCCAACAGCCAGCGAACCGTGGAAGCGGTCGACGCCATCACCCTGCTCCCTGCCTCGGAGGCGCTGCTCGATGAGGACAGCGTCAAGCGGTTCCGCAGCCGCTATCGCGAGATGTTCGGCGCGACCGCCACCAGCGACCCGCTGTATCAGGCGGTCAGCGACGGTCGCCGCCTTGCCGGCATGGAGCATTGGCTGCCGCTGTTCGAGGATAAGCTGGCGACACTCTTCGACCATCTCGGCGATGCGAAACTGTGGGTCGCCGATGGCAATGCGGCGCAGGCCGTCGAGCAGCGGTTCGAGGCGATCGCCGACTATCACGACAATCGCGTCCGCGCCGCGAGCGCCGAGCCGGGCGCCTATCGCCCTCTCGCACCCGACTCGCTCTACCTGCGGCGCGGGGAGTGGGACGAGGCACGCGAGCGCCTGCCGGTCCACGCCACCAGCGGGTTCCATGAACCCGACAGCGACCGCGTGGTCGACCTCGGCGTCGATCCGGCGCGCGACTTCGCCCCCGAACGCGCCCAGAGCGCGAACGTCTATCAAGTGCTCGGCGAGCATCTGACGCGCGAGGCCACGGTCGGACGCAAGCGGATCATCGCCAGCTATTCCAACGGCGCAAGGGAACGGCTGTCGGGCCTGCTCGCCGACCATGGCGTCAAGAAGATCGCGCTCGCGGAGAGCTGGCAGGAGGCGTTGGGCCAGAGCGCGAAGGCGGTCGCGCTCGTGGTCCTCCCCCTCGACCACGGCTTCTCGACGAAGGACATCGCGCTCCTGACCGAGCAGGACGTGCTGGGCGACCGCCTCGTCCGCCGCGCGAAGCGGCGCAAGTCCGCCGACGCCTTCCTCGCCGAGCTATCGATGCTCACCCCCGGCGACCTTGTGGTCCATGCCGACCATGGCATCGGCCGCTATGAAGGCTTGACCAGCATCCCGGTCGGCCAGGCACCGCATGACTGCGTCGCGCTGGAATATGCGGGCGGCGACAAACTCTATGTGCCGGTAGAGAATCTCGACGTGCTGTCGCGCTACGGCTCGGAGAGCGAGGGCATCACGCTCGACAAGCTGGGCGGCGAGGCGTGGCAGCGGCGAAAGTCGCGGATGAAGGAGCGTATCCGCGAGATCGCGGGCGAGCTTCTGGCGACCGCCGCCAAGCGGGCGCTCCGTCCCGGCACGGTGCTCGAACCCGACAGTGCGGGCTATCCGGCCTTTGTCGACCGCTTTCCCTATGACGAGACCGACGATCAGGATCGCGCCATTGCCGATGTGCTCGACGATCTGGCGGCGGGTCGGCCGATGGACCGGCTGGTCTGCGGCGATGTCGGTTTCGGCAAGACCGAGGTCGCGCTGCGTGCCGCCTTCGTCGCCGCAATGGGCGGGGCGCAGGTCGCTCTCGTCTGCCCCACCACATTGCTCGCGCGTCAGCATCACCTGAATTTTGAGGAGCGCTTCCGCGGCTTCCCGCTCAGGATCGGCCGGCTGTCGCGGCTCGTCCCCGCAGCAGAGGCGAATGCGGTTCGGGAAGGGCTGGCCGACGGCACGCTGGACATCGTCATCGGAACCCATGCGCTGCTGGCCAAGAGCGTCGCGTTCAAGCGGCTGGGGCTCGTCATCGTGGACGAGGAACAAAGGTTCGGTGTCACCCACAAGGAACGGCTCAAACAGCTCAAGGCCGACGTCCATGTGCTGACGCTGACCGCGACCCCGATCCCGCGCACGCTGCAGATGGCGATGTCGGGTCTTCGCGAACTGTCCGTCATCCAGACGCCGCCGGTCGACCGGCTGGCGGTGCGCACCTATGTGATGCCCTGGGACCCGGTGGTGCTGCGCGAGGCGCTGCTTCGCGAGCATTATCGCGGGGGCCAGAGCTATTTCGTCGTGCCGCGCGTGGCCGACCTGTCCGACATCGAAGAATATCTGCGCGTGCAGGTGCCGGAGATCAAGGCGATCACCGCCCATGGCCAGATGAGCCCGACCGAGGTCGAGGAACGCATGTCGGCGTTCTACGACCGCAAATATGACGTACTGCTGTCGACCACTATCGTCGAAAGCGGGCTCGACATTCCCAGCGCCAACACGCTGATCGTCCATCGTGCCGACCGCTTCGGGCTTGCGCAGCTCTACCAGCTTCGCGGGCGGGTCGGGCGGTCGAAGACCCGGGCCTATGCCTATCTGACGACCACGCCTGACCGGGTCATCACCGAAACGGCCGAAAAGCGGCTTCAGGTGCTGTCGAACCTCGACACCCTCGGTGCGGGCTTCCAGCTTGCCAGTCATGATCTCGACATCCGCGGCGCGGGCAATCTGGTCGGCGACGAACAATCCGGCCACATCAAGGAGGTCGGGTTCGAACTCTACCAGTCGATGCTTGAGGACGCGATCAACGAGGCCCGGCTTGGTCCGAAGGACGAAGCGCCGCGCGAAGCCTTCTCGCCGCAGATCAACGTCGAGGCACCCATCCTCATCCCGGAGGATTACGTCCCCGACCTCGACCTGCGGATGAGCCTCTATCGCCGGGTCAACGATCTGGCCGACCAGGGCGAGATCGAGAGCTTCGCGGCGGAGATGATCGACCGCTTCGGCCCGCTGCCCGATCCGACGCAGAATCTGCTCACGCTGATCGAGGTGAAGCGGAACTGCATCGCCGCCGGCGTGGCCAAGATCGACGTGGGACCGAAGGGCGCTCTCGTGAGCTTTCAGGGCGACCAGTGCAGCAATATCCCCGGCCTCCTCGCCTATGTCGAACGACTCGGGGAAACCGCAAGGCTGAGGCCCGACAGCAAACTCGTCATCCAGCGGAGCTGGAAAGACGGCAAGGCGCGGCTCAACGGCGCGTTGCAACTGTCGCGAGGACTGGCCAAGTCATTGAGTTAAAATAACAATATAGAATTGCCTCCCTCACCACCCCGAAAAGCACCGTTCTGGCGCTTTAAGCGACGATTCAACTTTGTGACGCATGGTCTCTCGTCGGCAACGATAAGAGAGCATCAGCAGAGGCGTGTCGAAGATCGTAACCCCGTCGGAACTGCGCATGGGCATGCGCATCATCGGCTTCACCGACCCCTGGTGGAAGCACCCGTTCTGGCGCAAGAATTTCATACTCGACGATGCGGAACTTCTGAAGCGCCTCCAGGAGAGCGAACTGAAGGGCATCATCGTTGAAGATGCGGGACCGGCACCGAAAGAGGCGAAGGCAGGCCCCGCTCCTGTGCCGTCGCCCAAACGGAAACCGGAACCGCCGCGCGAGCCCGTCCGGCAACCGTCGCGCGCTCTGCTGGTGTCCGACCATGACCGCAACATGGCGGAAATCGAGCGCGCCAAGGCCGTCATCAAGCGGTCGAAGGCGGTCATCTTCCGTACCTTCGAACAGGCACGGCTGGGCCGCGCAGTTCAGGTGAAGGATGTGGTCGACGTCGTCGACGACATCGTCGAGTCGGTCGAACGCCACCCCACCGCCATGCTCAACGTCGCGCGGCTGAAGGACAAGAACGAATATACCTACATGCATTCGGTCTCGGTCTGTACGCTGATGGTCAACCTCGCCCGGACGATGAACATCCCGGAGCGGGAGCATCGCACCATCGGTCTGGCCGGGCTGCTGCACGACGTCGGCAAGGCGGCGGTTCCGATCGACATCCTCGAGCATCCCGGCCGTCTCACCGACGCCCAGTTTGCGGAGATCAAGGCGCACCCCGAGCGCGGCCGCGACCTGATCAGCGGCGACAACGACGTGCCGCCCGAAGCGATCGACGTCTGCCTGCATCATCATGAGCGAATGGACGGGCGCGGCTATCCGTTCGGCCTCGGCGCAGACCAGCTCTCCAGGGAAGCGCGGATGGGCGCGATCTGCGACGTCTATGATGCGCTGACCTCTGACCGCGTCTACAAGGCGAGCTGGACGCCCGTGGAGACGCTGACGAACATGCTCGACTGGGAAGGGCATTTCGACCGTCCGCTGCTGTTCCAGTTCATGCGCTCGGTCGGCGTGTTCCCGCCGGGGCTGCTCGTCGAGCTGCGCAGTCGGCGGCTGGCGGTCACCCTGCCCAACCGGCAGCGCAACAGCCGCCCCCGGGTGCGTGCATTCTTCGATATCGTTCGCCGCGAGCTGATCGACCCCGTCGACCTCACGCTCTCGGACAGCCTGCGCGACGATCAGGTCCTGTGCGAGGGCGACGAGACGGCGCTGAACCTCGGCCCCTGGAGCGAGCTGTCGGCCCGGCTGCTTGCCGGCACCGATCTGGCGGCGCTTCAGTCGCCGCCGGCGACGTGCTGAATCAACGCCTCGCATTCCAGCGGCGGTGCCCGCAAAAAGCCCTGATAGCTGTCGCAACCCGCCCGTGCGAGCAGCACGAGCTGCTGCTCCGTCTCGACGCCCTCCGCCACGACGCTCAGCCCCAGTGATCGCGCCATGTCGATGATGCCGCGCACGATAACACGGTCGCGCGGCGATCCGGCGATGTCCTGCGCGATCGTGCTGTCGATCTTGAGATAGTCGAGTGGCAGCGCCTTCAGATAGGCGAGGCTCGAATAGCCCGTCCCGAAGTCATCGATGGCAACCGCCAGCCGCTCGCCCCGCAGGCGAGTCAGCAGCCCCGCGGCATGCGCCAGATTCTCGATCAGTCCGCTTTCGGTGATCTCGAGCGTGATCCGCCGCCGGTCGATCCCGGCGGTATCGATCTGCTCCAGTATCTTTTCGAGGAATTCCGGCTGGCCGATGTCGGCGGCGGTCACGTTCAGGGCGATGCGAAGCCGGCTCAGCTCGCCGGGCCATTGCGCCGCCAGCGCGAGCGCACGCGCATGAATGTGATCGGACAGCGGGACCAGAAAATCCGACCGCTCGGCAATGGCGAAAAGCGCGCCCGCCCCGATCTCGCCGTGCACCGGATGCCGCCAGCGCGCGAGGGCCTCGACCCCCGTGATCGCGTCGTCGGCCATGGCGAACTGCGGCTGGAACAGGATCTGTATCTCGCCGCGGTCGAGCGCAAGCCTCAGGTCACTGTCGATCCGCTCCTGGTGGAAGACATGGCTCGCGCCGTCGGCATGGCGGACCCGGACACTGCCGCCGGCACCCGCGCGGCGCGCATCGGCAAGCGCCGAACTCGCCCGCCGCAGCATCGCCTCGGCACTGTCATCGGCCCCCGACAGCGCAATGCCGCATCGCGCCGACACGCGGATCAGATGGTCGCCGGCATTGAACGGCCGCTCCACTTCCGACACCAGATGCGAAGCGATCAGCCCCGCCTTGTCGATGACGAGACGCTCCGGTCCATCGGCATCCTTGCGCAGGCCGACCAGAAACTCGGCGCCCGCGATCCGCGCCACCAGCGGCTCCTCGCCCGAGGCGCTCGCGGCAAGCCGGGACAGGCGCAGTGCGATCCGGCTCAGCATCGCGTCGCCCACGATGCGGCCATAAGTGGTGTTGATCTGGTCGAACCCATTGAGCCCGACGAGCAGCATCGTCACCCGTCCGCCCTGCGCCAGTGTCTGACCCACCCAGGCGAGCGCGCCGCGCCGGTTGGCAAGCCCGGTCAGAAAGTCGGTGTCACGGCTGTCGGCCCGGCGGCTGGCGTCGAGCAGTTCGGTCTCACCGCTGAACCCGTTGCTGTCGGGATAGATATGCTGGACCAGACGGCGGCCCGGTTCGGTGCCCACGGTATGCGCAAAGGCGGCGGGCATCAGGTCGTCAATTGCATGGCGAAGCGCGGCGATGGCACCGGCACGTTCGGAACGATGAAGCAGGCGCACCAGCCGCCCCACCGTGGCGCGCTGCAGGTCGAACAGCGGGTCCATTTCCTGCGCCAGCGCGATCAGCGCCGGACTGGCGGACAGCACCCGGTCGATGCTGTTCCAGCGCCAGAACAGCGAGTCGCGCCGCTCGACCGCATGACGGTTGCGCAGACTGGCCAGCGATCCGATCAGCCGTCCCGCCAGCGCGTCCGCCGACGCAAGGCCCGCCGTCAGCCGCTCGCACGTGATCGGGGCGACGACGAAATGGGTGGCACCCGCAGCAATGAAGTCGGGCACGGACGGCTCCTGATCGGCATCGACCAGCAGCAGCATCGCACCGCCTGATGCCTCCACTGCATCCGCCAGCGAGCGGATCAGCTCCCGGGCACCGCCCTCATCCTGGCCGCGCACATCGACCAGCGCCGTGCGCGCGAGGCTGCCGAGATACCGGCTTTCCGCGCGTTCGCGCCGGCGCGCCGCCAGCGGCTTCCAGCCCGCGTCGAGCGCCAGCGCATACAGCTCCTCGCGATGATCGGGCGACAGGATGAACACAGGTGCCGCCTCGACCACGGCCTCCGTCGCACCGAACGCATCCGGCGTCGGAAATTCGCTCAGCCGGTTCACCGGGCCACATGGGGGCAGTCGCGCCCGTCCTGATCCGTCATTGCCGCGCTTCCCTTTTTTGTCATGCTCGCAATTCGGTACGAACCTGCTACCATCCTCGGCCTCAGCTCGTCCACCATTCCAATGGCCTAAACAGCTTTATGATGTCTTGCACATGACGACGGCACCACGCCCCTCCCTGTCGGACCGCTTCGGCCGCCACATCGAGTATATCCGGCTGTCGGTTACCGACCGTTGCGACCTGCGCTGCCGCTATTGCATGGCGGAGGACATGAGCTTCCTGCCGCGCAGCCAGATCCTGACGCTGGAGGAGCTGGCGATCATCGCCGACCGCTTCATCGCACGCGGCGTCCGCCGGATCAGACTGTCAGGCGGCGAGCCGCTGGTGCGCCGCGATTTCGGCGAACTGGCGCGCCGGATCGGCCGGCATCTGAGGCACGGCCTCGACGAGCTGACGCTGACGACCAATGGCACCCGCCTCGCCCAGTTCGCCGGGGAATTGCACGATGCCGGGATTCGCCGGATCAACGTCAGCCTCGACAGCCTGCGGCCCGACGTGTTCGCCCATGTTTCGCGCGTCGGGCGGCTCGATGATGTCTTGTCCGGGATCGACGCCGCCGCCGCCGCCGGCATGGCGATCAAGATCAACATGGTGATGATGCGCGGCATCAACGAGGGCGAAGCGCTCGACATGCTGCGGTGGTGCGATGCGCGCGGCCATGACCTGACGCTCATCGAGACCATGCCGCTGGGCGAGGTCGCCGACGACCGCACCGACCATTATCTGCCGCTGCACGAGGCGATCGCACCGATCCGCGCGACGCATGACCTGTTGCCGACCGACCATCGCACCGGCGGACCCGCCCGCTATTTCGGCGTGGCGGGCATGCGCGCGCGGCTCGGTCTCATCACCCCGATGTCGGACAATTTCTGTTCCGGCTGCAACCGCATGCGAGTCACCTGCCAGGGCCGCATCTATATGTGCCTGGGGCATGAGGATCATGTCGACCTGATGGTCGCACTGCGCGAGGGCGGGCCGGATGCGCTCGACTCGCTGCTCGATCAGGCGCTGATGGCAAAGCCCTTGCGCCATGACTTCCAGATCGGCGGGGACGCCGGTCCGGCGACGCGCCGTCATATGAGCGTGACCGGCGGCTGATGAGCGACCAACGAATTGCGCTCGTCGCGTCGCCCACGCCGCAGGCGCGGGAGGCCGAACGCCAGCTTCGGGCCGAATACGGCTTTGTCGCGCCGCAGGAGGCCGACTGCCTGATCGCGCTGGGCGGCGACGGCTTCATGCTGCAGAGCCTCCATCAGATGCTGGAGACCCGCCAGACAAAGCCGGTGTTCGGCATGAACCTCGGCACCGTCGGCTTTTTGATGAACGAATGGCGGCTGGAGGGCCTCGAGGCGCGGCTGAAGCGCGCCAAGCCCGTTCGCGTCCAGCCGCTGCGCATGGAAGTGACCACGCTCGACGGCGAGCAGTTCCACCTGCCGGCGATCAACGAGGTCTCGTTGCTTCGCGAGACACGGCAGACCGCCAAGCTGGAGGTTTCGGTCGACGGCCGAGTGGTGATCCCGGAGCTGGTGTGCGACGGGGTGCTCGTCGCCACGCCCGCAGGCTCCACTGCGTATAATCTGTCGGCGCATGGCCCAATCCTGCCGCTCGGCTCCGGACTGGTGGCGCTGACGCCGATCAGCCCCTTTCGGCCCCGGCGCTGGCGCGGCGCCATCCTGCCCGAAAAGACGCGCATCCGCTTCAACGCCCTCGATTCGGTCAAGCGGCCGGTTTCGGCGGTGGCGGATCAGCGCGAGGTGCGCGACGTGCGCTCGGTCGAAGTGGCCACCGATCCCACCAGCCCGCTGACGCTGCTGTTCGATCCCGAGCACACGCTCGACGACCGCATCGCCGCCGAGCAATTTATCGTCTGACCTGCTTGCAAAAGCGGGAAAGCCGCTGCTATAGGCGCGGCTCGCTCGCGAAAGCGGGCTGCTCCCTGATAGCTCAGCGGTAGAGCTCTCGACTGTTAATCGAGCGGCCGTTGGTTCGAATCCAACTCAGGGAGCCACTTTTCTCGCCTGATGGCCTGAAAAGGTGTGAATACTTAGGTGGACGCGTAAACCGTTCCCACATTCGTACCCCATCGCCACAAATTGCTAGGCGGGCAGAGAAATGGTCCTCTGTCCGCTTGCGTTCGCCCGGCTGGTTGCACATGCCAAAGAGGCTGATCGGCGGTACGTCTGAGTCAATCCGGCGCTCGCCTTTTGGCCTGACAAGACCTGAGACGCCTGTTGCCGATCTGCGGATTCAGCCGGGGACTAAGACCGGAGATCGCGCTCTTTTACAGTGCCGCAAATCGCCCGGAGCCGTTTTTCCGACCGACGATAATCCGGCGGCCAGTCCCCTCTAACCGCTTCCGAAAAAATCCCTCACGCCATGACTTTGGAAAGGCTATCGAAAGCCGCCACGTTCGTTCGTCGTCCCGGGGCAAGGCGGGGTCGGACGCCCGTGACCGGTGTCCAGGATCATCATGCCGGCCGTGCATCGAACCCATAGGCGCTGGTGATTTCCCTTGGTCGCCCGATGGCGCGATATCTCGACGCATCGAACATGCATCGTCGGAGATAAGTCATGCCCAATCTTGCAAAGATCACCGGAGCGTTTGTCCCGGCACTCCTGATACTGGCGGGCAGCGCGGCCGCCATGCCTCTGCAGGCCGCGTCGCCCGCCCCCATCGCTGCCCCGGCCGAGGGGATCATCCGCCTCAAGAGCGCCAACGGTTTCGACGAGACCATCGCGCGCCTGAAGGCAGATGTCGCCGGCAAGGGTGTGCGGCTGTTCGACCTGATCGACCAGGCGGCGCTCGGCGCGCAGGCGGGCCTCAAGACCGGCCGGTCGACGCTCGTCATCTTCGGCAATCCGCCGCTCGGCGTGCAGTTCATCCAGGCTAATCCCTATGCCGGAATCGACTGGCCGGTGCGCATGCTGGTGACCGAGGAGGCGGACGGAACGGTCTGGGTCGCGTGGACCGATTTCGCGACGGTCGCGCGGCGCTATCGTATTGACACGCTTGCGCCACAGTTTCGCATGGCGAGCGAGGTCGCGGCGTCGATCGCGACGGCGGCGACGACCCGCTGATGTCCTTCGGCAGTCTCGCTTTCGGCGTCGCATTGGTCTGCGCCGCGCTGATGGGTTTCGCCATCACGCGCGGCGCGACCTGCATGGTCGCGGCGGTCGATCAGATCGTGCGGCATGGGCGCGCGTCGCGGCTGGTCGCGATGGGCGAGGCTTCACTTTGGGTGGCGGGCGGCATGACGCTGGCGGTAGCGGCCGGGCTGATGCCGCAGCCTCTGGCGCGCCATCCGATCCTGCCCGCATCGATAGCGGGTGCAGTGCTGCTGGGTGTCGGTGCCTATGTGAACCGCGCCTGCGTGTTCGGATCTGTGGCCCGGCTGGGATCGCGCGAGTGGCACTATCTGCTCACCCCGGTCGGGTTTCTGGCGGGCTGCTTCCTCGTCATGGTGATCGGACCAGCGCGCGGCGAAGGGCTGCCGCCCGCTGGCTCGCCCTCCCTCCCGGTGGCAGCGGCGCTGGTCCTGCTGGCGTTCATGGCATGGCGCGTCGCGAGGCTGGTCTGCGCAGGATCGATCGAGTTGCTCTCAGCCCGCGTCTGGGACCCCCATCATGCCACCCTGATCATCGGCATCACTTTTGCGATCATGATGCTGAGCGTTGGCGCATGGACCTATCCCGACGCGCTGATCGCGCTCGCCATGGGAATGCGCGAACCGGGGCCGGAGCGCCTCATTCTGTTTGCCGCGCTCCTGTTGGGAGCGGTGTGGGGCGGGCAGCGAGGCGGGGATTCCGCCCATTGGTCGTGGCGCGGGGCGGTGCGCTGCGCGGCAGGCGGAGCGCTGATGGGCGCGGGAAGCGTGCTCATACCAGGCGGAAATGACGGCCTCATTCTGGTCGGCGTGCCGTTCCTGCAACCCTATGCCTGGCTGGCGATCGTCGTCATGCTGTGTTCGATCGCGGCCGCCATGGCGATTGAGGATGCTGCGCGCAGGGCTCTGGTGCCGCGATCGGCGAGCGGCTAGTATGGCATTGTGGGGCGGGGGTGACAGCCATGGAGATGCAGCAGGTCCGCTATTTCATCGCGGTGGCGAAGACGCTCAATTTCACGCGCGCGGCCGAACAGTGCAACGTCACCCAGCCCGCGCTGACCCGCGCGATCAAGCAGCTCGAGGAGGAGCTGGGCGGCGAGATGATCCGCCGCGAGGGGCGGCTGAGCCATCTCACCGACCTCGGCGCGCGCATGCTGCCGCTGCTGACCCAGTGCTATGAGAGCGCGATCAGCGCCAAGACGCTGGCGGCGCAGGTCCGCAAGGGCGATGTCGCGCGGCTCGCCATCGGCGTGTCGCGAAGCCTCGACCTCGGCCTATTGATCGGTCCTCTGGCGGAGATGCACCGGAGCTTTCCGGGCCTGCAGCTCCGCCTCCGCCGCGGCAACGGCAACCAGATCGGTGAATGGCTCAAGAACGGCGAGATCGAGGTCGCGTTCGGCGGCCCGTTGGGCGAGACGTGGGAACGGCTGGAGGCGTGGCCGATGTTCACCGAGTGCTTCGACTTCGTGGTCGGTGCGGGCCACGAACTGGCGATGCGCAACGACATCGCCATCGACGTGGAACTGATCAAGGACATCCGATTCCTTGTTCACGCCGATGCCGACCCGGTCGAGCTTCATCCCTCGCGGCTGGACGCGGCGGGCATCAATCTCGATCAGGCGCATCAGGTGGACTCGGACCGCGATCTCGAGGCGTTGCTGGTCGCGCGCATGGGCGTCGCGATCCTGCCCGAAAGCGTCCTGAACGCGCCACACCTGCGCCATGTACCCTGTTCGGCGCTGGACCTGCGGCGCACGGTCGCGCTTTACAGCATCGCAGGCCGCGCCCGATCGCGCGAGGCGTCGGCGCTGGTCAGCCTTGTCCGCGCCGCCGATTGGTCAGGAATCGCTGCGTCGGGCAAGCTCGCCGAGAGCCTCTAGGATCAGCGCCGGCTCCATCCGCCGGCGGTAGTCTGGATCGACGTGGCGGGCGATGATGGTGCCGTTACTGTCAACGACGAACACGGCGGGGACCGGCAGGATCCAGCCCGTGCCGCCCTGGTAATGCGGCACATTCCAACCAGCGCTTTCGATGAGCGACGCCATCGCTTCGTCGACCAGAATGGCGAGGTTGATCGAGAGCGCATAGCCGGCGCCGATATCGCTGAGAAACGGAAAGCCGGCACCCGCCTCTGCGCGCAGCACACGGGTATAGGCCTGCGTCTCCGGGGTGATCGATATGATGCGCGCGGGTGCAACCTTTCCTTCAATCTCGGCGAGCGCCACCATGTTCAGCCGGCAATAGGGGCACCAGTGCCCCCGATAGAATGCGATGACCAGCGGCCCCTCGGCGAGAAGGTCGGAGAGAATGACGAGGCGCCCGTCCTGATCGGGCAAAGCGAACGGCGGCATGACATCGCCGACGCGCGGTGCCGTTTCGCCCGCCTGCGCCGCTTCGAGGCGGGCGACGAAAACATCGACCGCATCGGCGAATTCGGGGCTCATCGCGCGCACCTTGTCCGCAATGGCACGCAGCCGGTCGGCGAGCGAAAGGTCCATGTCACGTACCTGCTGAAATGTTTCCTCCAGCGCGGCCACAAGCGGATGAGTCATGCCAAGTCCCCCCTCGGGGTGGGTGATAGCATGACTTGCCACCGGGTTCATGCGCTCCGTCATTCGGCTGCCAGCGTCTCGATCCTGTCGCCGCCACATGCCTCGTGCAGGATGAAGCCCTCCATCGGGTCGAACTCACCGCGCCACGGCGCGCGTTCGAGGACGTGGCAGGTGTCGCGGTAGCCAGCCTCCATTCGTTCGGCGATCCCGCCCGCGCTGAAATCGATGTCCTTGGTGTGGTCCTCATAATCGAGGCGCGGCGCGAGCAGGCGGACGACATGCATCCTGGTCGTGCAGCCATAGGCGGCAAGTTCGCCGAGTCTGTTGTCGTGGCGGCTTTCGGGCGGAAGCTGGCTCGCGAGCTCGGCGATGATATGGCGGAGACGGTGAAGCTGGCGCTGGCGCGCGATATGGCTCGCCGAGCGGGAGGAATATTGCAGGTCTTTCTGGCGGTTCATCACCTGCCAGATCGTCTCCGGTTCCGGCCCGTGCGGGTTCCAGAGATGAACCGAGAAGACGAGGCCGCTGCGCCGCCGCTGGTCGTCGAACACCACTTCGACCGGGGTGTTGGAGAGGATGCCGCCATCCCAGTAGAGTTCGCCGTCGATGCGGACAGCGGGAAAGGCGGGCGGCAGCGCCCCCGAGGCGAGGACATGACGCAGATCGATTGGCCGCTCCTGGCTGTCGAAATAGATCATCTCTCCGCTGCTGACGCTGGCCGCGCCGACGGACAGGCGCATCGGACCCTGGTTGATCTGGCCGAAGTCGATCAGGTCGGACAGCGTCCTGCCGAGCGGCTCGACCGAGTAATAGCCGGCTCCGTCGCCACCGAGCGGCGAGTGCGGGCTCAGAAAAGCCGCCGGGCGCGGCTGGAAGAAGGACGGGATGCCGGTCATCACCGCCATCAGGTTGCGCGCGGCGGCGTTGAACCATGCCGGCAGCGGCGCGCCCACAAAGCGGTCCTGCTCGACCCGCTTCCAGAAGGCGTGGAGCCGGTCCATCCGCTCGGACGGCGGCGACCCAGCGATGATCGAGGCGTTGATCGCGCCGATCGATGTGCCGACGACCCAATCGGGCTCGATACCCGCATCGTGCAACGCCCGATAAACTCCGACCTGATAGGCGCCCAGCGCGCCGCCGCCCTGGAAGACGAGGACGATCTGGCCGAGCGCAGACAGTTCTTCACGCAGACTGGACATGCTTCACTCCTTGCAAACTGGCAGGCTGATGGTTCGTGGATGGCGTGGGCAGCGCTTCGCCGGCGATCAGGCGGGCGTGGCGCGCAAAGGTGAGATAGTTCCAGGCGAGACCGAGCCCCACCGAAAGGCGGTTGCGGAAGCCGACGAGAAAATAGACGTGGATCGTCGACCACAGCAGCCAGGCGACGAGGCCGCTGGCGCGCCACCAGCCGAAATCGATCACCGCCCGGCGGCGGCCTATCGTGGCGAGATTGCCGTAGTGCCGATAGCGGAAGGGCGGGCATCGCTTCCCCGCTATGTCATGGGCGATCGCCGCCGCGACCTGCGCGCCCTGTTGCTTCGCGACCGGCGCAATGCCGGGCAGCGGGCGTCCGTCGGGGCCGGGACAGGCCGCCGTGTCGCCGATGACGAAGACGCGCTCCTCGCCGGGCAGGCGGAGGTCGGTTGTCACCGCGACCCGTCCGGCGGCATCGCTGCTCGCGCCCAGCCAGCGGGCAGCGGGGGACGCCTCGACACCGGCCGCCCAGATCGCAGTGAACGAAGGGATTGCCATGCCGTCGAGTTCGACATGGTCCTCCGCGACATGGGTCACCGCCTTGCCGAGGTGAAGCTCGACACCCAGTTCGCGGATCGCCTTTTCCGCCTTGGCGGATAGTTCGGCGGGAAAGGCTTCGAGCAGCCGCGTTCCCCGATGCACGAGCGCGATCCGCGAGCAGTGCGGGGTGATCGACCGGAAATCGCGCGAGACCGACCGATGCGCCAGCTCGGCGATCGCGCCCGCCATCTCCACGCCGGTCGGGCCGCCGCCGATGACGACGAACGTCAGCAACGCCTTGCGCCGATCGGGGTCGGATTCGGTCTCCGCTCGCTCGAGAGCCAGCAGGATCTTGCGCCGCACGGCGGTGGCGTCCTCGATCGTCTTGACGCCCGGCGCATGCGCCGCCCATTCGTCGCGCCCGAAATAGCTGTGCCGCGCACCCGTTGCGATGACGAGCCAGTCGTAGGAGACCGGCTGGCCGTAGCCGAGCAGCACCTGCCGCCGCGCCCGGTCCACACCGGTGACTTCGTCCAGAACGACGCGGACATTCTCCTGATCGCGCAGGATCGACCGCGTCGGGCCGGCGATGTCCGCCGGGGAAAGCGCAGCCGTCGCGACCTGGTAGAGCAGCGGCTGGAACAGATGATGGTTGCGCCTGTCGATCAGCGTGACGTCGACGGGCGCGCGGGCGAGCGCACGAGTGGCGGCGAGGCCCCCGAAGCCGGCACCGACGATCACCACATGGGGACGGTAACGGGACGGAGCCGTCATCTCACTGCGCCGTCCAGCCGCCGTCCACCGGTACAGCGATGCCGGTGACGTTACCGGCCGCCGGTCCCGCCAGATAGAGGGCGAGCGCACCGATCTCCTCGACCGTCGCGAAGCGCTTCGTGGGTTGCGCGGCGAGCAGCACATCCTCGATGACAGCCGTGCGATCGATCCCGCGCGCTTGCGCCGTATCGTCGATCTGCGCCTCGACCAGGGGAGTCCACACATAGCCGGGGCAGATGGCATTGCAGGTAATCCCGCTCCGCGCCGTCTCCAGCGCGACCGTCTTGGTCAGGCCCAGCAACCCGTGCTTTGCGGCGACATAGGCGCTCTTGAACGGCGAGGCGACAAGGCCATGCGCCGACGCGACATTGACAATCCGGCCGAAGCCGGCCGCTTTCATCGCCGGGATCGCGGTGCGGATCGTATGGAAGGCCGACGAGAGATTGAGCGCGATGATCGCATCCCAACGCTCGACCGGGAACGTCTCGACAGGGGCGACATGCTGGATGCCAGCATTGTTGACCAATATGTCGATGCGTCCGAAGCGATCGACGCAGTTCGCGACCAGTTGTTCCGACCCAGCGGGGTCGAGCAGATTGGCGGGATCATAAGCCACCTCGCCGCCGTGCACACGCAGGTCGGCGCACGTCGCCTCGATGGCATCCGTCCGGCCCAGACCGCTGACGACGATATGGGCACCGGCGCGGGCCAAGGCTTCAGCGATGCCAAGGCCGATGCCGCTGGTCGAGCCGGTCACGACGGCGACCTTGCCGTCGAGCGGCCGGTCGGCGGGCGAATGAAAAGGTACGGAAAGCGTGCGGTCGAGCATGGCAGAGACATCCTGATTGGCTGAAAAGACGTCGCAAGGGTGCCGATCTCCCGCGCCTTCTTGAAATGCCTTCTCCTTCGGGTTTCGATGCCCGCAAGTTATGTGCCGTCCGCCGCCATGCGCTTTGGCTATCCAATTCATGATCAGATGCGATTGGGACCGGGGCACGCACTTCCGTAGCTTTCAGGCATCGGGAAACGCCCACCGCCTTCCCGACCCCATCAGTCTCAGGAAGGATCGTCATGCTCACCAACCCGCTCGTCGCCGTCGTATTCGGCGCCGCCGCCACGCTTGGCCTCAGCGCCCCCGCCTTCGCCGGCGACTGCCCGCAGGGGCAGGAAAAGGCCAATCCCCTTGCCGGTGCGCCCACCATGCCCAAGGACGTGACCGACACCGTGATCGGCACCATCGACCTCGGCAAGGAGATCGGCGTAACCGGCCGTCAGCTTCGCACCCGGATGCTGGTGGTCCAGCCCGGCGGCATCGTGCCCATGCACAGCCATGCCGGACGACCCGCACTCATCTACACGGTGAGCGGGTCGATCGTGGAGCATCGCAGCAGCTGCGCCGTGCCCATCGTTCACAGCGCGGGCGCCATCTCCAACGAGGCCGACGGCATCTCGCACTGGTGGAAGAACGAGGGCGCCGAACCGGCCGTGCTGCTGTCGTCGGACGTGTTCAAGGCGAATTGATCAGGCTTGCCGGCCGATCCCCCGTCGGCCGAGCCAGTGGCGCCCCGCCCTTCGCCCCCGGCGGGGCGCCACACCACCTCCACCGGGGGCCTTCATCATCGGAACCAAAGGAGTTCGTCATGAAGATCGTCACCACCACCACTGCGGCCGCCCTTGCCGCGTCGCTCGCCGCCGCGGCGGCCCAGGCTGGTCCCGTCAAGCCGCAGCCCAACATGGACAAATGCTACGGCATTTCGCTTGCCGGCAAGAACGACTGCAAGGCGGGCGCAGGCACCAGCTGCGCCGGATCGAGCCGTGTCAACTACCAGGGCGACGCCTGGAAATATGTCGCCAAGGGCAGCTGCACCAAGATCAAGACGCCTAAGGGCTTCGGCTCGCTGACGCCGAAGGCCTGAACCATGGATGCGACCGCCGCCGGAATTGCCTTCAAGGCGGAGCATTTCGCTGTGCCGGCGGCGGACATTGGCGGGGCAGTGACGCCGGACTGGTGCCCTCGCCGCGATGACCGGACGCGATCATGCCGCCCGCCATGCCGGCAGGAGCATAAGGAGATCGAGCATGTCTGAACTGCGTGCGTTTCAACAGGAGTTTGTCGGCGCGATCGACCGCCCGTCGGCGTCGCTGTCGGCCATGACCGTTTGCCGCAGCACCGGCCTTGCCGGGGCGATCGAAGCGCTGGCCGCCAACTTCCCCGTGACCCGCGCCTTGCTTGGCGATGAGCTGTTCTTCACGCTCGCCAGCGCCCATGTGGCCACGGAGCCGCCCGAAACGCCCATCCTCGCGCACTACGGCCGTCAATTTTCCGACTGGCTGGCGGTCCAGCCGGTTTCGGGCGAGCTGACCTATCTCGTCGACGTCGCGCGTTGCGACCGGATGCATCTTGAGGCGCTGTTTGCGGCCGATGCGCCGGCGCTGCAGGGTAGCGATCTCAAAGGGCTGGCACCGCTGGTGCTCTGGTCGCTGCGGCTTCGCCTCCACCCCGCCACCCGCTTCGGCTGGCTCGCCACGCCGGCGATCGACATCTGGATCGCACATCAGCACGACGTCGAGGATGAGGTCGTGATCGACTGGAGGCCTGCGGGCGCGCTGTTCACCCGGCCGGGGCACAGCGTGTTCGGCCACAGCATCGGCCGCGCCGGCAACCGTCTGCTCCACGGCATCCAGCTCGGAGAGACGCTAGGCGAGGCGGCAGCGGCCGCCGGTCAGTTCTACCCCGGCGCAGATATCGGTTCGCTCTTCGCCGAGCTCCTGGCAGCCGGCGCATTTCACCACCGCTTCGAAAGGACCAGATGATGAAAGCTACACTCTCGGCGCCCCGCAGCGGGGACAGGCTGCAGAGCCTGCCCCTTGCCGCGCTCTACCGATCGGCCGCGAACCTCGCTGGTTCGCTGCTCCCGCTGTCGCTGCTGCTCCTCGTGCAGAGGATCGGCATCGCGGCCATCTTCTTCCTATCGGGGCGAACCAAGGTCGAAGGCTGGTTCACCGTCACCGACAGCACGGTCGAGCTGTTCCGCACGGAATATGCTCTGCCGGTACTGCCGCCCGAGTTCGCCGCCTATCTCGCCACCGTGTCTGAACATCTGTTCCCGATCCTGCTTGTGGTGGGCCTTGCCACGCGTCTCTCGGCATCGGCGCTGCTTGGTATGACTCTGGTCATCCAGATGTTCGTGTATCCCGACGCCTGGTCGACCCATCTGAGCTGGGCGGGCCTGCTGCTGCCGCTCATCGCAATGGGCGCGGGCAGGTGGTCGCTCGACGCGCTGCTGAAGCGGTGATGAGACGAAGATGATCCACGCCTGCGCACGGTTCCGCGCCGCTGGAGCCGGGTCATGGCAGTGCGATGCACATAGGATGGGCGTTCGTTTCACGCGCGGGGGAAAGCCGATCCTGCGCGCTGCCAAAACAATGCTACCCCACGGGGTCCGTTGCCGACCGATAGACCAATGAGAGCATGCAGGTGGGATAAAGCAAACCGGATAGGGAAGCTGAACCGCCGGTCCGTCGGTACCGCTGACTTAGCCGACGTCTGCACCGTCAGGCAGCTTTCCCGAAAGCGGTCATCCATTCATGTGCCGGCTACCGAGCGACACGTTGATGTTCGTAACCAAGGGAAATTGAAGCGGCGCTTAGATCGGACCGAAATAATGCCAGAGCTAGGCAACGCGACCACACAGATTGGGCAGGCCATTCGGGACGAAGAGCTTGCAGCGTACGGGTCGCCCATATTCGCGCTTGAGCGTCGCGGGTCGATGTGCTTTCGTCATTGCTGTCGGGGCTAAGCAACCTCCCGGTCAGGCGTCAGCCCAAGCGTTGCCTTTTGAAGTCCGCTTCCTTCGCGGATGGAAAGGCACATAACGATCGTGACGCAGGTTCTTCACAAACCTGATTTTCCCGAGATGATCCGCGTGTTCGCGCGGATCGGAGTCCTCAGCTTCGGCGGTCCGGCCGGGCAGATCGCGCTCATGCACCGCGAACTGGTCGAGGAGCATCACTGGGTCAGTGAAGATCAGTATCTCCACGCCCTCAATTTCTGCCATTTGTTGCCGGGGCCCGAGGCACAGCAGCTCGCGACCTGGATCGGGTGGAAGCTGTATGGGTGGAGGGGTGGGCTTGCCGGCGGGCTGCTGTTCGTCCTCCCCGGCGCGCTGGTCATTCTCGCCTTGTCCATGCTCTACGGCTACGCGGCGCACCTGGGCTGGTTCGCCGCTCTGTTCCTGGGCATCAAGGCGGCCGTGCTGGCCGTCGTCGTGCAGGCGTTGCTTCGCGTGGCAGGCCGCGCACTCAACACGACCTTCAAGAAGCTGATCGCGCTTCTGGCCTTCGCTGCGCTCTTCCTGTTCAACTTGCCGTTCCCGCTGGTCGTGCTCGGCGCGGGCGGGATCGGGATGATCGTCGCGGCCGTGAGACCGGCCTGGCTCTTGCTAAAGGCCGGTATCGGCTCGCCGCCAGGCACTCCGCGTCCATGGAACGCGACCGCCCGTACAATCCTCCTCTGGGGCGCGATCTGGGCGGCTCCCCTGCTTGCCGTGCTCCTCCTGCTGGGGAGCGACCATGTGCTGTGGAAGATCGGTCTCTTCTTCTCACAACTTGCCGTGGTCACGTTCGGCGGAGCCTATGCCGTGCTGGGCTATATGGCGCAGGAAGCCGTTCAGGGCTTTGGCTGGCTCAGCGCCGGCGAAATGGCCGATGGTCTGGGACTCGCCGAAACGACGCCGGGGCCGCTCATCATGGTGACGCAGTTCGTGGGCTATCTGGCCGCTTTCCGGGCACCCGAGCCATTTGCGCCGCTGATTGCGGGTATCCTCGGCGCCATGCTGACCACATGGGTCACATTCGTACCCTGTTTCTTGTGGATATTCGCCTTTTCACCATGGATCGAGCGCATGGAACACGCCAAGCGCCTGAAGGGTGGGCTGGCAACGCTGACGGCAGCCGTCGTCGGCGTCATCGCCAATCTCAGCCTCTGGTTCGCCCTGCATGTGCTGTTCGCCCGGGTCGATGCGGTCCGGGCCGGTCCGGTCCAGCTTCAGATCCCGCAGCTCGACAGTTTCGACTGGCGGGCAGCCGCCCTTGCAACATTGGCGGCGCTACTGATCTTCCGCTTTCGCTGGCCCCTCATTCGCGTCCTCGGCCTTGCTGCGGTGGGCGGTCTCATCCTCGGCCAGATTGCCTGAAAGGAATATCGCCATGACTGACATCACACGCCGGAGCGCCATCAGCGGCATTGCCTTGACGGCAGCAGCCGCTGCCACGCAGGCCAACGCACAAGATGCGGCGACCGCTGTACCTGCCTTTGTTCCCGCATTTGCGGGCAACCATCAACCCAAGCCGCTTCGCATCGACCCGGGCAAGCTGGCGGGCCTTTCCGAGAGGCTCATCCGCTCGCACTGGGAAAACAACTATCAGGGCTCGGTGCGCGCTTTGAACATGATCGAGAACCGGCTGGCCGCCGCCATGGCCGACAAGGATTTTCCGCCCGCCGCCTATAGCGGCCTCAAGCGCGAGGAATTGCATCGGACCGGCTCTGTCGTCCTGCATGAGCTTTACTTCGACCAGCTCGGCGGCACCGGAGAGGCAGCGGGCGGGATCAAGGATGCGCTGGCACAGAGCCATGGGTCGCTGGGCGCTTGGGAGGCGGAGTTCAGGCGCACGGCGATGTCGCTGGCGGGCGGATCGGGCTGGGCGATCCTCGCTTACAACCATCATATGCGCTCGCTGCACAATTATTGGGCGTGGGACCATATGCACGGGCCGGTCAGGAGCACGCCACTCCTCGTGCTCGACATGTATGAGCACGCCTTCCACATGGACTATGGCGCGGCGGCCGCGAAATATGTCGATGCTTTCATGCAGAATGTCGATTGGGCGATCGTTGAGGCGCGTTTCCGCACTGCGGTCGGTCAGAGCGCTTGAGTGACGCTGTGCGGGAATCTTAGGCAAAAAACGCGCGCCGATCCAGGCTATGCTGAAATTGAGCATGAGCGTGAGCATGCTTGGACAGACGAAATGATGCCCGGTTGCATCGAACAAGCGCGATGCGTATTCCTTGCTTCATGCTCCTGCTGGGCGACGACCTGACCAAACGCCTGCGCTTGGCCCTGTGCATAGCGCTGACGCTGTTGTTTGCGTTTGCCTCGGCGTCCCGGAACATCGACCAACTGCAGCATTCGCCAGGCGCGTCGGCTGAACATCATCATGTTCTGTTCGGAAGCCTTTCGATCGAGAATGACCCTGCCGATGACGACCATCACCCGGCTATGGCAGCGCATGACGGTCACGACGATAGCGACGACGATGGTGGCCCCGACCACGTGCCTGGGAGCCATCATCACCATGCCGATGGCGCAAGTGGCTTTCTCGCGCTGAGTTCGGGCGCGCCATCGTTGTGGCATGCCGATAGTGCCAGCTATGCCGCCGAAGCCGCCCGGCAGATTGTCGGCATGGCCCTACTCGGTCCTGAACGACCGCCCAAAGCACCTCTGATGAACGCCTGACGCCTTCCGCGCTGCCCCGCTGGCGCGGACTCGATCACGTTTATCCGAGGGGCTCCCAACATGCTTTCCATTCGTCGCACGCTGCCACGCGCGCGCATCTTCCGACTGCCATCGCTTGCGATCGGCATTTCGCTTGCCGTGTTCGCGCAGGCGGCGTGCGCGCAGACTCTGACCCTGAACGAGGCGCTGTCGCGCGTCCTGTCCAGCGATCCCAATGTCGCGGTCGCTTCGGCGCGCAGGCAGTCGGCCGAGGCGGCCATTGTGCAGGCCGATACGCGGCCGCAGGACAAGGTCGGCGTCGAGCTGGAAGATTTTGCCGGAACCGGCTCCTTTTCCATCTATGAGCGCTCGCAAGCCACGGCCTGGTATGAGCGGACCTGGGAAAACGGCGGCAAGCGGGCGGCGCGGGTCGATGCCGCCCGGTCCGCCGTCGATGTGGTGGAAGGGCGCAATCGCCTGCGCCTGCTCGACCTGCTTGCACAGGTGCAGGGGGCCTGGGTCGAAGCGCAAGCAGCAGAAGCGGCCATCCCCGTCGCGCTGGAGCGGCTGGCTGCCGCAAGAGCGACAGCGGCCGAAGTCGACCGGCGCGTTGCCCGCGCGCTGGACCCGCTCTTTGCCGCGCAGCGCGCGAAGACGGCTGTGGTGCAGGCGCAGATCGCTCTCGACCAGGCCCGTGACCACGCACAAAATGCGCGCGCAGCTCTCGCCGCTCATTGGGGTGGCAATGGTGATATCGCACTCGACCCGGCGCCATTCTCTGCAATCGAACCGGCAACGGGACTTCCGGTTGATACGCCCGACCTGGCGTTGCTGTCCGCCGAGCGCGACGCCGCGCAGGCGCGGGTCCGCCTCGCCGAGACCGGCAACGCCGCCGATCCGGTCGGCCGCGTCGGCATCCGGCATTTTGGACAGGGCAATGATGTGGCGTTGATGGTAGCCGGCTCCATCCCGTTGGGTAGCCGCGCCGCCAATCGCGGCAATGTCGCCAGGGCCGAGGCCGACCGGCTGGCCGCTGAAACCGAGATCGCCGTCGCCCGGGTCGAGGTGCGCCGTGAGACGGATCGCCTTGTGGCGGAGCGGACTACTCTCGCCCGCGAGATTGCGCGGATCGACAGCGAGGTCCTGCCAGGCGCGCACCGCGCCGTCGCTTTGGTGCGTGACGGCTTCGCGCGGGGCGGCACCGCGTTCACCTTCCTCGAAGTCTCGCAGGCCGAGCAAGCCGTTCTCGATGCCCGCGCCCGGCGGATCGACCTCCTTCGCCGCTACCATCACGCGGGCGTCCGTCTCGACCGATTGACCGGCCGCCACGCTTCCCTTCTTTCCGTCGCGGAGGACCGCCGATGAAGACGACCCTTGTCTGGGCCATGCCCTTGTTCACGCTCGCCATTCTTACCTCCTGTGGCGGTTCGCCCGAGGCACCCCCAAGCGAGGAGAGCGCAGCGGCCACTACAGATTACGAGCGCGGCCCCCATCGCGGCCGGATGCTTCGCGACGGTGACTTCGCGGTCGAGATCACGATCTTCGAGGATGGGGTGGAGCCGGAGTTTCGTGTCTATGCCTATCGGGGCGATGAGCCGATCCCGCCGGGCAGCGTCCAACTCTCGATCGACCTCACCCGCCTGGGCGGCGAGGTCAATCGCTTCGCCTTCAAGCCGCAGGAGGGTTTTCTGCGCGGGCAGGGTGTCGTCCACGAGCCGCATTCCTTTGACGTGAACGTGCGCGCCACCGAGGGCGGCAAGACCCATGAGTGGTCCTATGCGTCCTATGAGGGGCGCACGTCCATCTCGGCACAGGCCGCGCAGCAGGGCGGCGTGAAATGGGAAAGCGCAGGCCCTGTCGCCATGGCCGAACTGATCGACATGGCCGGCCGCGTCGAGATCACCCCGGAAGGCAAGGCGGATGTGCGGGCGCGCCTGCCCGGCCAGATCGTGTCGATCAGCGCGCAGCTCGGCCAGCGGGTGCGCAAGGGGCAAAGCTTGCTGCGTGTGGAGTCGAGCCACTCGCTGCAAACCTATAGCGTCACCGCCCCGATCAGCGGCGTCATCGTCGAGAAGACCGTGAACGTCGGCGACACTACGGGGGACCGCGCACTTCTCGTCATCGCCGACCCGGCCAGCCTCCATGCCGAGTTTTTCGTCCATCCGCGCGACGCCGAGCGCATTCGGGTCGGTCAGCCGGTGCGGGTCCGCAGCCTTTCGGGCGAGGCGGTGATCGACGCTTTCGTCGAAACCGTGCTCCCCACCGCCGATCTGGTCAGCCAGACGCTCATCGCGCACGTTCACTTGCCGCCTTCGGCCGCCGACCGGTTTCGAGCGGGCATGGGCGTCGAGGGCTCCTTCAAGGTCGCCGAGACCCAGGTGCCGCTTGCGGTTCGGACCAAGGCCATCCAGCGCTTCCGCGATTTCGAGGTGGTCTATGCCAAGATCGGCAACAGCTACGAGGTCAGGATGCTGGACATCGGGCGGCGGACGCCGGAATGGACCGAGATCCTCGGTGGGCTGAAACCCGGCACCAGCTATGTCACCGACGGTGCCTTCCTGATCCGGGCCGATGTCGAGAAGTCGGGGGCGAGCCATGATCATTGAGGCAGCCACGTCCCCAATAAAGCAGCCCCTGCTGGAACGATTGATATCGGACGCGATCCACCATCGTTGGGCTGTCCTGACCATTGTCGCATTGCTCTGCGCTCTCGGCATATGGAGCTTTCAGCGCCTGCCGATCGACGCGACGCCGGACATCACCAATGTCCAGGTCCAGATCAACAGTGAGGCGGCCGGCTTCTCGCCGCTTGAAGCCGAGCAGCGCGTGACCTTTCCGGTCGAGACAGCGATCGCCGGCTTGCCGGGCCTGGAATATACCCGATCCGTGTCCCGTTACGGCCTGTCGCAGGTCACCGCGGTGTTCAGGGACGGCACCGACATCTATTTCGCCCGACAACTTATCAATGAGCGGCTACAAAATGCGCGCGACCAGCTGCCTCCGGGTGTCGCCCCTGAAATGGGGCCAATCGCAACGGGACTTGGCGAGATCTTCATGTACACGCTGGAGGTCGATCCCAATGCCCGCATGGCGGATGGCAGTCGCTATACGCCCGAAGACCTGCGTACCCTCCAGGACTGGGTGATCCGGCCGCAACTGCGCAACTCGCCGGGGGTCACCGAAGTCAACAGCATCGGCGGGTTTGAGCGGCAATATCATGTAACGCCCCTGCCGGACCGGCTTTCCGCTTATGGGCTCACCCTGAACGACGTGGTCGATGCCCTGGGCCGCAACAACGACAATGTCGGCGCGGGCTATATCGAGCGCTACGGCGAGCAATATCTCGTCCGCGTGCCCGGCCAGGCTAGCGGCATCGAAGACCTGCGCTCGATCATCGTGACCAATCGCGGCGGCGTACCGATCCGCATCGGCGACGTGTCCGACGTGATCATGGGCGAGGAACTGCGCACGGGCGCGGCGACCGAGAACGGACGCGAGGTGGTGTTGGGCACCGTCTTCATGCTGGCCGGCGAGAACAGCCGCGTGGTCGCCCGGGCCGCAGCGCAACGGCTGGAACAGGCCGCCAAGGCGCTGCCCGGCGGCGTGCGCGCCGTGCCGATCTACGATCGCACCAAGCTGGTCGAGCGGTCGATCTGGACGGTGGAGAAGAACCTGCTCGAAGGCGCACTGCTGGTCATCGTCGTGCTCTTTCTGCTGCTCGGCAATGTCCGCGCGGCGCTCATCACGGCAGCGGTCATCCCGATCACCATGCTGATGACCATTACCGGAATGGTCCAGGCGGGCGTCTCCGGCAACCTCATGAGTCTGGGCGCGCTCGACTTCGGTTTGATCGTGGACGGCGCCGTCATCATCGTCGAGAACTGTTTGAGACGCTTCGGTGAAACGCAGCACAGCCTTGGCCGCCTTCTCAATCGCGAGGAGCGCTTCAGCCTGGCCGCCTCGGCAACGTCGGAGGTCATCCGGCCCTCGCTCTTCGGCGTCCTCATTATCGCACTCGTCTATGTGCCGATTTTCGCTCTGGGCGGGGTGGAAGGGAAGATGTTCCACCCGATGGCGATCACGGTGGTGATGGCGCTCACTGCGGCGCTGATCCTTTCGCTCAGCTTCGTCCCGGCGGCCGTAGCGCAGTTCGTGACCGGGAGGGTGGAAGAGAAGGAAAGCCGGCTGATGGTGTGGGCGCGGCGTATCTATGCGCCAGCGCTGGACGCGGCGCTCAACCTGCGTGTCGCAGTCATTGCGGGGGCCATCGCACTTGTGGCCTTGGCAGGTTTTGCGGCGACGCGCATGGGCTCAGAGTTCATACCCAATCTGGACGAGGGAGACATCGCACTCCACGCCCTGCGCATTCCGGGCACCAGTCTCAGTCAGGCGGTCAGGATGCAGACTGCGCTGGAAGCGCGCCTGAAGCAGTTCCCGGAGGTCGAGCGCATCGTTGCCAAGATCGGCACGGCGGAGGTCGCCACCGACCCCATGCCACCCTCGGTTGCCGATACCTTCGTAATGCTCAAGGATCGTGCCGACTGGCCCGATCCACGCAAGCCACGCATGCAGCTCGTGCGCGAGATGCAGCGTGCGGTCGAGGCGATCCCCGGCAACCGCTATGAGTTCACGCAGCCGATCCAGATGCGGTTCAACGAGCTTCTCTCGGGCGTCAGGGCCGATGTGGCTGTGAAGGTCTTCGGGGACGATCTCGATGCGTTGCACCAGATCGGCCAGGCGATCGAAGCGGTCACAGCCGGCATCGATGGCGCGCAAGACGTCAGCGTCGAACAGGTCACGGGCCTGCCGGTCCTTCAGATCACGCCGGACCGGGCCGCGCTGGCGCGGCTCGGCCTCAATGTCGGCGACGTCCAGGAGGTGGTAGCGATCAGCATCGGCGGTGTTCAGGCAGGCCAGATCTTCGAGGGTGACCGCCGTTTCCCGATCATCGTGCGCCTGCCCGAGGCCATGCGCGAGAACGTCGATGAGATCGGACGTCTGCGTATTCCGCTTCCCATGAACGCCACTGGTCCGCGTGGCTTCGTGCCGCTCGCTGATGTCGCCAAGGTCGAAGTGGTGATCGGTCCCAACCAGATCAGCCGCGAGGACGGCAAGCGTCGCGTCGTGGTCACGGCCAATGTGCGCGACCGCGACCTCGGCTCGTTCGTCCGGGAACTGCGACAGAAGGTCGAGGCGCAGGTCGACGTCCCGGCAGGCTATTGGGTCAGCTATGGTGGGACGTTCGAGCAGCTCATTTCAGCCGCCGAGCGATTGCGGCTGGTCGTGCCCGTCACGCTGCTGCTGATCTTCGGCCTCCTCTATGGGCTGTTCCGATCCGCAAGGGACGCTGCCATCGTCTTCTCAGGCGTGCCACTGGCACTGACTGGCGGCATTGCGGCACTCCTCTTGCGCGGCATGCCGCTTTCCATCTCGGCGGCGGTCGGCTTCATCGCCCTGTCCGGCATTGCGGTGCTCAACGGCGTGGTCATGCTGAGCTTCGTCCGATCACTGGTGGCAGCGGGCAGACCCATCGATGAGGCGCTGCGGGAAGGCGCCCTCACCCGGCTGCGTCCGGTCCTCATGACCGCACTTGTGGCATCGCTCGGCTTCGTGCCGATGGCATTCAACGTCGGCGCGGGTGCTGAAGTTCAGCGACCGCTGGCCACCGTGGTGATCGGCGGTATAATCTCGTCCACCATTCTCACGCTGCTCGTGCTCCCGGCTCTCTATCGGCTGGCCCACCGGAGAGCTGCGGAACTGTAGACAGGGCGGCGCAATGGCCCGACGACATTTCGGTGGCAGTCAACATATCGCCGCGCCAACTGGTTGCGGACGAGCTTGTCACCTGCATCGCGCAGGCACTTGCACAGAGCGGGCTTCCGGCTTCACGCCTGGAACTGGAAATCACCGAAAGCGTGTTCATCGGCAATGTCGAGCGGACGCTGAAGATCCTGCATTCGCTGCAATGGCTTGGCGTACGCATTGCGCTCGACGATTTTGGTACGGGATATTCTTCGCTAAGCTAATGGAAACTCTGGCTGAAGGGGTGGAGACGTCGGGATTGTTAGACGCCTTGCAGAAGGAAGGCTGCGACCGGATTCAGGGCTACCTGATAAGCCGTCCGGTCCCTGGAACAGAGGCTCATAAGGTGCTTGGCCTGTTCAACCTTCGGACGTGATCGCGTCAGCGGGTGGACCTGACTACAGTGCTGGACCGGCCATTGCCAGAACAGCGGCGATGGGCTGGCGAAGGTCGCAATTGGGCCGGGCCAGATCGAGCTCATCTTTGCCTGGACCCTGCCAACGCTGGCGTGACGCTTCGCGCAGAAGGGCTTTGAAGCTTTCCGCCTGACTCTCTACGAGCGCTCTCGACATGAACTATCGCCATTCTTTTCATGCCGGGAACAGCGCCGATGTCGTGAAGCATAGCCTGCTCATCGCCCTCGTGCAGGCGTTGCAGCTCAAACCGGGCGCGTTGACCCTGATCGACACTCATGCCGGCTGCGGGCTGTACGACCTTGATGGCAACAACGCCCAGCGCACCGGCGAAGCCGCGCAGGGCGTGTTGCGGGCCTTTGCCGACCCGAACCCCCTGCTCGACGACTACCGCGCCGCCGTACGGGCGGTGAACGTCGGGGCCGA
>CAZHGR010000025.1:0-33301 GCA_964532255.1 uncultured Sphingobium sp. | reverse complement strand
AGGCCTGCGGGCCGACGACGATATCGACGCTGCGGGCACGCCGCCGGATCTCCGGTCCTTCGGCCTGCGCGACACAGCCCGCCACCGCGATCATCGGGCGCGAGCCGTCCTCGCGGCGCAGGCGGCCGATATCGGAATACACCTTCTCCGCCGCCTTCTCGCGGATGTGGCAGGTGTTGAGGACGACGAGGTCGGGCTCTCCGCCCTCGGCCGCCTCGCTCATGCCTTGCGCGGCGAGCATCTCGGCCATGCGTTCGCCGTCATAGACATTCATCTGGCAGCCGAACGACTTGACGCGAAATGTGGTGGGGCGTGGTGGGGTGGCGGTCATCGGCGCGGCTATACAGCCGCCCGCCGCTCGCGCAAAGCCTCGCTCCGGCCGGACAGCCGCGCGTAGAGCTCCGCCGACAGCGCCTTGCGGTCGGCAAAGGTAGCGGGATCGGCGGGTTCGAGAAAATGCAGCGTGACCGACGTGCGCCCCTTGCGGCCCAGAACACGGCGGATGTTCGCAAGCCCCGGCTCATCGCCTGTCCAGGCGATGTCCGCCTGCGCCGCGCCATAGTCGATCAGCACCGGCTGCACACGCAAGCCCGGCTGCGGCGGCAGCAGCACCGCCAGCAGCGACGGCTTGAACGGCAGCAGCGACTGGCCGTCGCCCGTCGTTCCTTCCGGAAACAGCGCGACCGGCTGCGTCCCGGCCATGGCCGCGCGGATCGCCTCGACCTGGACCGCCACGGTTCCGCGCGCCGAACGCTCGACGAGGATAGTGTTGTTCTGCGCCGCCAGCCAGCCGATCAGGGGCGAGTGCCCCAGATCATCGCGCGCCACAAACGCGCAGCCGGTGGCTCCCGCGAGCACGAAGATGTCGAGCCAGCTCACATGATTGGCAACGATGAACATCCTGCCTTGCGGCGGCTTGCCCTCGATCGCCACGCGCATCCCCGCGAGCCGCCCGGTCCAGCCGAGAAACCGGCGGGGCCATGGCGATGACCCACCCGTCGCGCGCCACATCAGGTGGAGAAGGACGCAGCCGAGCGTGAGGCAGAGGATCGCCGAGAGGCGCAGGCCGAAGCGCAGGTCGGCAGCCAAGCGCGCTTTCAGCCCTTGTCGCGGGTGACGGCGACGCCGTAAAGTTCCATGCGGTGATCGACCAGCCGATAGCCGAGGCGTTCGGCGATCATCCTCTGGAGCTGTTCGAGTTCCGGATCGACGAACTCGATGACCTTGCCGGTCTCGACGTCGATCAGATGATCGTGGTGCGCCTCGGGCGCGGCCTCGTAGCGCGAGCGGCCGTCGCCGAAATCATGGCGCTCGAGAATACCGGCCTCCTCGAACAGTCGCACCGTGCGATAGACGGTCGCGATCGAGATCTGCGGATCGATGGCGCTGGCGCGATCATAGACGCGTTCCACATCGGGATGATCCTCCGCCTCCGACAGCACCTTGGCGATCACGCGCCGCTGGTCGGTGATGCGCAACCCGCGCTCCGCGCAAAGCGCCTCGATGTCGATTGTTCGGGCCATGACGCCACCCTAGTGCCACAACCGACCCACGCCAAGAGCAGAGGCAGTGCCGGGCGTCGATTCCCGACGCGCGGGACGAACGGGCGACCCGGCATCGCGCGGGCCGCCCATCCGGAGCGTCCTTATTTCCGCCGGCGGCGCGCGGTTCCCAGTCCGATCTTCTTGGCCAGCGTGCGACGCTGCTCCGCATAGGACGGCGCGACCATCGGATAATCGGCGGGAAGGTTCCACTTGGTCCGATATTCGTCGGGCGTCATATTGTAATGCGTCATCAGATGGCGCTTCAGCATCTTCAGTTTCTTGCCGTCTTCCAGGCAGACGATATAGTCCGGCTTGACAGAAGAGCGAACCGAAACCGCCGGTTCCTGCTTCGGAGCGGGCTCTTCCTTCTCGCCCGACAGGCCCGTCAGCGCGCCATGGACGTTCTGGATCAGCAGAGGCAGGTCCGACACCGCGACGCTGTTGTTGGAAACATGGGCGGCAACAATGTCCGCAGTGAGCGTAACGAGAAGTTCGTCCTGTCCACTTGTGTCTGACACGAATATTATCCTTTCTTTTATGAAGCGACCACTTGATCAGCGGTGAATGCTGACGCGCTTTAGCTATTCCGAGGTTGGAACGCAAGCCGAACAGTCGAAATTCTAATGACTTTCAAGGATACAGCGACGGAAACTCAAGGCTGCGCGACGGTTTCCGTCGTTTCCGAGATAATAATCACGTCGGCTATTATAGTGCTCGAACTGTGCTGTTCGATACAGATGAACCGCACTGTTCCCGTCGCGCACTTCAAGAAACATGACCTGTGCGTCGAGCGCGCGCGCAACGGCGATGCAGTCATCGAGGATAACGCGTCCGAATCCCCGACCTCTCCAGTCGGGAGCCACCGCCAGCAGCAGCAGTTCGGACTCGCCGGCGATCGCCCTGATCAGCCCGAAGCCCACCATGCGATCATGGGCGCGTCCTGCGATCAGCCGCGCACCCGGCAGGGTCAGCATGCCGCCAGTCTGCGCGGCGGTCCATGCCTCGCCGAACAGCGGATCGAAGGCCTTTTCCATGACGTCCATCGCCTCGGCCAGCACGTGCTGGTCGACGCCTTGATGAACGGTCGTCACGAACGTCTGCGCCTCGCCCATGCGCGGCCCTTATGGCAGGGTCATCGGCCGCGCATCCGCGCCACGGCCATAGATGGCGAACGGATCAACCGCCGCCCTCGCCGGCAGCAGGGCATAAGCCCGCGCATCGGCCTCGACGGAACGCGGATCGCCCCATCCTCGCTCAGCGACAAGCGCCTGCGCACCGGAGCCGAACAGCCTCTTCGCCCGCAATTCCGCCGCGAGTGCGGCAACGGGCGTCGAGCGCAACGGCTCCTGCGGGTAGAGCGAGCGGGCGTCGAAAATCTGCCAGAAGAGTTCGCCATGACCGCCATTCTGGACCACCGCGAGTTCAGGCTCAAGCGAGTCTGCATCGGCTCGGGCAATCGCCGCGCATAGATCGAGGCATCCAAAGCCCGTCAGCGGCGCACCCCAGGCAAAGGACAGCGCGCGCGCTGCGGCAAGCCCGACCCTGATGCCGGTAAAGCTGCCCGGTCCCACGTCGACTGCGATGGCGTCGGCCCGCTGCCCGTCCATCATCGTCGCAATTGCCGGGACGAGTGCTTCGGCGTGGCCGCGCCCGATCATCTCATGGACATGGGCGACGCACGTCCCGCCGTCGAACAGCGCCAGCGACATCGCCGGCGTGGCGCACTCGATCACCAGCGTCCGCCGGTCCGGCGCCGCGATCTGCCCCCCTTCGCCAGGCATCCGTTCAGACGGCCCTGACCTCGGTCACCTCCGGCACATAATGCTTCAGCAGCGTCTCTATGCCGTTCTTGAGCGTGGCGGTGGACGAGGGACAGCCCGCGCACGCGCCCTGCATGCGCAGGAAGACCGTACCACGGTCGAAGCCGCGATAGATGATGTCGCCGCCGTCGTTCGCCACTGCGGGTCGTACGCGCGTCTCGATCAGTTCGCGGATCTGCAAGACGATGTCCGCGTCAGCGGGATCATCGGCGATATCGGCATCATCGTCGGCCGGGATCGCGATCCCGCTTGCGTCGCCGCCGCGGAACAGCGGCTGCTCGGTGATGTAATGCTCGAGGATGACCCCGATCACGTCACCCTTCAGCTCTGGCCAGGCGACACCCGGCCCCGCGGTGACAGCCACGAAGTCGGGGCCGAACATCACCCCGCTGACATCGCCCAGGTCGAACAGGCTCTCCGCCAGTGGCGATACGCCCGCAGCCTCGGGCGAGGCGAAGTCGCGGCTGCCCGATCCCATGACCGCTCGGCCGGGCAGGAACTTCATCACCGCCGGATTGGGCGTGGTTTCGGTTTCGATCATCATGGCGCTGTCACATTTCCGCTTGGCCGGACGGGGCCGGCTTCCCCGCCCTATGTGGTCGAAGTGGATGGCATGCGCAAGGATGCGGGGCCCTTTCCCCGTGAGTCAGCGCCCCGCCATTGCCGGCACGGTCACGCGCGGCCAGCCCGAGGTAAGCTCCTGCGGTACCGGAGTCTTCGCGGGCAGAACGATCGCCGACCATTGCTTGCTGTCGACAAGATAGGTCTGCGCCAGCCGCTGAATATCGGCGGCCGTCACGCTCAGCAACTGATCCGCGAAGCTCATCATCGCCGGCACCACATTGGGATCGCGGCTGGCGCCCTCGATCTGGCTCATCCAGAAGGCATTGCCCGTGCTCGCTCGCCCGAGAAGCTGGCGCATCGGCGAGACGATCCGCTGCAGCTCGTCCTCGCTCACCGGCCGCTCCGCCAGATCGCGAACGATCTCGTTGACCATCCGGCCGACAAGGGCGAGCCGTTCGGGCTGCGCCTGGCTGGTGACGACGATATAGCCGCCCGACGGATAGGTCAGCGGCCAGTAACTCGACACATTGGGGCTGTAGGTCGCCCCATCGACCGAGCGCAGCCGCTCGAACAGCCGGTCGTTGATGATCTGCGTCAGCGCCTCGATCTGGCGGCTGTCGCGCAGCAGCGGATATCCGCCGCCGGTCGGCCAGGCAAAGACCGCCGCCGCCTGGTCGTCTGCCCCGGCATGGCGAAGGACCAGCGGCGCAGCAGTGGGCCTGGGGAAGGACAGGCGCAGATTGGCGTCCGGCAGCCTGGCTGCGGGGCGCGGCGGCAAGGCTCCGAACGTGGCCGCGACGGCGGCAATCGCCTCGTCGGCATTGACGTCGCCGAAGATCTGGACCTCGATCGGGCCCCGCGCCAGCAAAGGCTCCCAGGTCGACCGGAAGACCTCCGGCGTCAGCGCCTCGATCCGCTCGGTCGTGGGCGGTGCGAAGCGCGCATCGCGGTTGCGCAGCAGCCAATTGAGATCGCGGTTCAGCACCGCCTCGGCGGAGCTGTCGTTGCTGTCCTGCGCCGCGCGCAGCACGGCTTTCACCCGTTCCAGCGGGCGCGCATTCCATCCCGGAAAGGCGAGCTTGGCGGCGTATAGGCGGAGCTGGTCGCGATAATCGGCCGGGCGGCTGACCGCCGACAGTTCGAAGGCGTCGTCGTCGATGGCAAACTCAAAGCTGATCCGTCGCCCGTTGGTCAGCTCGTCGAGCTCGCGCTGGCCCAGCGCGCCGATGCCATTGGCCCCCAGCACGTAGGGCGCGGCCCACGCCGCCGGGTCCCGCCCCGGCTTGAAGCTTCGCCGGCCGTCGCCGAAGCGGACGTTGATCCGCACCTTCTCGGTCTCGGCGCTGTTGGGGAAGAGGAACAGGGTGACGCCGTTGGCGAACTTGACCTCCTCGACCCGCAAGGCACCCAGCGCGCTGCGCGACACCACAGTGCCCGGCGGCGGCAGGGCGGGCAGCGACTCCATCGTGACGGCTCCCTCGGCCAGCCGCACATCCTTTGCCGGCTCGACCGGTGCCTTCATGGCGGCCGCAAGCGCGGCGTCGGCACCCTGTTCCGGCGTCTTGAGGGTCAGGAGCGACCGTTGCGCCGTGCTGGCGAACATGCGCCGCGTGGAGTCCAGTATCCGCTCCGGGGTCATGCCCGGCCGCGCGCCGCGAAAGATGTCGAGCGCCGCCTGAGCGGTCACCGTAGTCTCGCGGATATCGACCGCACTCACCAGCGTTTCCGCCTGAGTCGCGCTCGCTTCGGTGTCGGCATTTTCCACCGAGATGGCGAACGACGTTTCCATCTGCGCATATTCGCGCGCGATATCGGCTTCGCTGGGCGGCGACTGCATGGCGTCGGCGATGATCGCGCGGACTTCCGCAAGCGCGCGGCGCCAGTCGGTGCCCAGCGGCGTGATCGAGACAAAGGTTCCGCTCGCCGAGCGGCTGACATCCTGCTGGTCCACCGTCGCCTGCAGGAAGCGGGCCTCGCCCCGCGCGGCCTGCTCGAGCCGGCGGTTGATGAGCTGAAGCGCGAGGTCGTCGGTCAGCTTGCGCTGATTGTAGACGATCGTGTCGGCCTTCGGCACCCACGGGCGCAGGAAGGCCAGCCCGACGGAGATGGGCGCGCCGGGCTCCACCACCACGGCCGCCTCGGGCCGGGCAGGATCGGGCTTGCCGAAGTCGGGCTGGGGCGGGGCCTCTCCGCTGCCGCGCCATGCCGAGAAATGGGTGCGGACATAGGTCTCCATGAGCGCGGGGTCGATGTCGCCCGAAACCGAGATGACCGTGCGGTCGGGGCGATACCAGCGATCGTGGAAGGCCTTGAGCGCCTCGGCCGTGGCACCGTTAAGCGCGGCGACGGTGCCGATCGGATTGGCGTCGGCCAGCGGCTGGCCCGCGAAATAGAGCGCACGCGCGGCATCGCCGACCCGCGTGCCGGGGCCGAGCCGCTCACGCATCTCCGCCAGAATCACCGCGCGCTCCGCCGTCACCGCCTCGGGCACGATGTTAGGCGCGTCCATCATCCCGGCCAGGATCTTCATGCTCTGCGCCAGGCCCGCGCCGTCCGCCTGCGGCAGATCGAGGGCGTAGGTAGTGCCGGTGGGCGTGGTCTGCGCATTGCTGTCGCTGCCGAAGGTGGCGCCCAACCGCTGCCACGTCCGCTTGGCCTCGCCGTCGGGGACCTCGCGCGAACCACGGAAGGAGAGATGCTCGATGAAATGCGCGAAGCCGCGCTCCTCCGACCGCTCCATCAGCGATCCGACATCGACGCGCACGCGCACCGACACCTGACCGGGCGGCACCGAATTGCGCCGGATCGCATAGCGAAGGCCGTTGTCGAGGATGCCGAACCGCCAGGCGGGATCGATCGGAACGTCGCTGTTCTCGTAGAGCCATGGGCGCTCCGCCGCCTTGGCGGGGGCGGCGGAGACGGCGGGCTGCGCCGGAGCGGCAGGCAGCGCCTGCGCCGAGAGCATGGACGCCGAGGCGAGGAGGAGCGCAAAGCGGCGCAAAAGAATAGACATTGATCGGGTTCCTAGCGGCCGATTGCTGAACGGCCTATGACGATCATCACGATCCGGGGCCGTCATCGGACGAGCCGTTCGGCGCGTGACCGCCATGCTTCGGCAAGCAGTTTCTCGGAGGCGAGCGCACGCACCGCCTCCGGCTCGCGGCGATGGCCGCCCGCGATCAGCAGGTCGAATACGCGGTCCATCGGCCAGTGGGGGAGCGGCCGCTCGATCAGGGTCATCGCCATGCCCGCCTCCGCCTCGCCCTCGCGGATGACGCACAGATAAAGGCCGGCACGTCCCGATTCGATGACGTGGTTCACCATGTCGGGACGTTCGAAGCGCGCATTGATCTTGCTGCACGGCTGGCGGCCGTGACTGATCTCGACGACCGCGCTGCCGATTGCGAAGCGGTCGCCCAGGCAGAAGTCGCCGTCGACAGCGCCCCGCAGGGAGATATTCTCGCCGAATGCGCCCGCCCGGTCCAGCAGCGGATGATCGCCGATCTGCCCGCGCCACCAGCCATGATGGTCGAAGGGATACAGGTGGAGCGCCTTGTCGTGGCCGCCATGATCGACCGGATTGGCGACGGCGTCACCCTCCAGACCGAGCCAGGTGATCCGTGCCGGTCCCTCCACAGGCACCTTGGCGATGGCGCTGATCGTGCCGTCGGGCAAAGGACGCGGCCTGCCCGTCAGGAAGGCGTCGACCGTAAGGGAGAGCGTGGTCATCGCCGCCTCATAACAGGCACCGCAGATCGAAGCCATCGCGCCGGACGCCGACGCGAAACGGTTCGCGCGCGACATGAAATCCTCACCAGAGCGGGTACCCCTTTCGCTCGGGCGGTCCGCATGGCTATAGCGCCGCGATGGACGCGTCCGACATCCGCATCGCCCTTTTCAGCGGAAACTATAATTATGTCCGCGATGGCGCGAACCGCGCGCTCAACACGCTGGTCGGTTATCTGCTGCGACAGGGGGCCAAGGTCCGCGTCTATGCGCCGACGGTGGCCGAGCCCGCCTTCGCTCCCACCGGCGATCTGGTCAGCGTACCGAGCTTCGCCATCCCCGGCCGCGCGGAGTACCGGGTTCCGCTAGGCCTGTCGCCCGCCGTTCGCCGCGACCTCAAGGCTTTCGCGCCCCACGTCGTCCATGTGTCGAGCCCCGATCCGACCGCTCACCGCGCGGTGAGCTGGGCGCGCGCGCGCGGGCTGCCCGTGCTGGCGAGCGTCCACACCCATTTCGAGACCTATTTCCGTTATTATAATCTCTCGGTGCTGGAACCGATGGCGGTCGCGATTCTGCGGCGGCTGTACCGGCGCTGCGACGCGCTGGTGGCACCGTCGGAGAGCTTCGCGCAGGTGCTTCGCGAGCAGCGGATGAACAGCGACATCAGCATCTGGTCGCGCGGGATCGACCGCACCATCTTCCATCCCGGCCGACGCGACGCCGAGTGGCGACGCAGCATCGGGATCGACGACCACGAGTTCGTGATCGGCTTCCTCGGTCGGCTCGTGATGGAAAAGGGCCTCGACGTCTTTTCCGACACCATCGACCTGCTGGCGCGAAGGCAGGTGCCCTACCGGGTGATGGTCATCGGCGACGGCCCGGCGCGCGGCTGGTTCGAGGCGCGGCTGCCCACCAACGCGATCTTCACGGGATTTCTGGGCGGCGCGGAACTGGCGCGGGGCATCGCCGCGATGGACGTGCTTTTCAACCCGTCCGAGACGGAGACCTTCGGCAATGTGACGCTGGAAGCCATGGCCTGCGCGGTGCCCGCGCTCGGCGCGCGCGCGACCGGGAGCGCGAGCATCATCCGCGACGGCGCGAGCGGCTATCTGTGCGAACCGGGAGCGGTCTCCGCCTTCGCCGCGCGGCTGGAAAGCTATGCCCATGACCCCGCTCTCCGTGCCGCCCATGCCGCCGCCGCCGCGAAGGAAGCGGAACGCTATGAATGGGACCCGATCAACGAGGTGGTGCTGAGAACCTATATGCGATTGATCCGCGCGCGGCAGGCGGGTGCCAGAGTCTAAAAGCTCTGCTCCGCATAGACGCGGCTCACATCGCCCGCCCATTCGCCATCATAGGCGGCGAGCAGCCGCTCGGCCGGGGTCAGGCCGCTGGAGACGACGTCTTCGAGCGGATCGAGAAAACCGGCCTCGCTGTTGCCGCTGGAATCGCAGCGGTTACGGCTGACCAGCCCCGCGCGCGCGATGTCAAGCACCGGCCGCGCGATGTCGGCCAGCGTGCCGCCCCCGCCGGTCGGCGCTTTCAGCCCCAGCCTCGGCACGCTGTCGCGCAGCGCCTGACGTTCCTCGGCGGACCAGTCCTTGACCACGTCCCACGCCGCATCGAGCGCCGCATCGTCGTAGAGAAGCCCGACCCACAGCGCCGGCAGTGCACAGATCCGGCCCCAGGGACCGCCATCGGCGCCGCGCATCTCCAGAAAGCTCTTCATCCGCACTTCGGGAAAGGCAGTGGACAGATGGTCCGACCAGTCGCTGAGCGTCGGCTTCTCGCCCGGCAGCGCCGGGAGCCGGCCGTCGAGGAAATCGCGGAAGCTCTGCCCCGCCGCGTCGATATAGCGCCCGTCGCGGAACACGAAATACATCGGCACATCGAGTGCATAGTCGGCATAACGTTCATAGCCGAAACCGTCCTCGAACACGAAATGCAGCATGCCGGTGCGCGCGGGGTCGGTGTCCGACCAGATATGGCTGCGGTAGGACAGGAAGCCGTTCGGCTTGCCCTCGGTGAACGGCGAATTGGCGAACAGCGCCGTCGCGAGCGGCTGGAGCGCGAGGCTGGTGCGGAACATCTTCACCATGCGCGCCTCGCTCGAATAATCGAGGTTCACCTGGATCGTGCAAGTCCGCAGCATCATGTCGAGGCCCATGCTGCCCACCTTCGGCATATGGTTGAGCATGATGCCGTATCGGCCCTTGGGCATGATCGGCAGTTCGGCGCGGGTCTTGTCGGGCCACATGCCGAGGCCGAGGAAGCCGAGACCGAGCTGGTCGCCGACATATTTGACCTGCTCAAGGTGCCGCCCCGTCTCGCCGCATGTCTGGTGCAGATTGTCGAGCGGCGCGCCCGACAGTTCGAGCTGGCCCGCCGGCTCAAGGCTGATGGTGCCGTCGCTTCCCGCCAGGGCAATGACATTGTCGCCCTCGTACACCGGCTCCCAGCCGTAGCGGGTCAGCCCCAGAAGCAGGCTGTGGATGCCGCCGCGCTCCTCATAGCTGGGGGCATGATGGTCCGAGAGCGCATAGACGAATTTCTCGTGCTCGGTGCCAATCTTCCACCGATCGGCGGGCTTCTCGCCCTTTTCGAAGACGCTGAGAAGCTGATCGCGGTTTTCGATGATCGGGTCGTCGCCGGCCGTCGCTGTTCTTGTACTCATCTGCGGACCTTACTCCCGACCGAACCGCGCTCCCATAAGCCCGGGACGGGGCCCGATCAAAGGGATTCGCTCGGGCCGGTGCGCCAGTCGCCGTTCAGCGCCATCCAACAGGATGTGGCAGCGATGGCGGCGGTTTCGGCGCGCAGGATTCGCGGGCCGAGGCTGATCGCCACGGCGGCCGGGCAGGCGCGGATCGCGTCGCGCTCGGCCGGGTCGAACCCGCCCTCCGGCCCCACCAGCAGTGCCGCCGGGCCAGGATGCGCGGCGAAGGCCGCATTGATCGGCGCGCCTCCGGTTTCGTCGGCGAAGAACAGGCGGCGTTCGACGGGCCAGTCGGCGAGCAACCGGTCGAGCGGCATCATGTCGCCAAGCTCCGGCAGCGCGGTCCGGCCGCATTGTTCTGCCGCCTCGACCATCTGCGCGCGGAGCCGGTCGAGGTTGAGCCGGTCGACCACCGCGCGGCGGGTCATCACCGGCTGGATACGGCGCACGCCCAGCTCGCAGGCCTTCTCGACCACCAGATCGATCCGGTTCTTGCGGATGGGCGCAATGCACAGGGTGAAGTCGGGCACCGCCTCCAGCGGGCGGGTCGGCTCGGTGCAGCGAAGCACGAGATCGCGCTTGCGCACCGCCTCCGCACTTGCCGCCCATTCCCCGTCGCGGCCGTTGAACAGGAGGACCACACCTCCCTCACCGATACGCATCACGGAGAGGAGATAATGCGCGGCGTTGCCGTCCAGCGCGACCGCCGCGTCCCGGCCCAGCGCGGCATCGACGAACAGTCGCGGCGCGGATCGCGGGGGCCAGGCGGGTGTGGCAGGCATGGCGCGGCACTAGCCGAGGCAATGCGGGAGGGGAAGTCCAGGCGCGGCTTGCCGGATATCCACGGAACACCCATGCGCTAATCGCTTCATTTGAGGCAGTTTAATGACGACGACGTCACGGTTTTGTCGCGGAACATCCCTAGCCGCCCCGCCAACAATATCAGGGACGGAGTCAGGTTCATGCAGTCTTCACGCTTCCTCGCGGCGGCATCGCTCGGCGCGATCATGCTTGCGGCCACGCCTGCCATCGCAGGCGACATCACCGGTGTCGTCATTGACGAAACGGGCACCATCACGCTTCAGTCGGCAGAGGTCCGTATCGTCGAGCTCAACCGCGCGGCGGTGACCGAGCGCGACGGCAGCTACACCTTCGTCGACGTCGCGCCGGGCACCTACACGATCGAGGCCCGCTATGTCGGTGCCCCCACCATGCGGCAGAGCGTCACCGTCCCCGCCGAGGGAACCGTGCGCGCCGACATCGCGCTGGGCGGTGCCAATGCGCAGCAGATTCTGGTGCTTGGCCAGCGCGCCAACCTGGCGAGCGCCCTGTCGCGCAAGCGCGCCTCCGACGTGGTGAGCGACGTCCTCTCGCGCGACGCCATCGGCCAGTTCCCCGACCAGAACGCAGCCGAATCGCTGCGCCGCCTGCCGGGCATCAACATCCTGAACGATCAGGGCGAGGGACGCTTCGTCTCGGTGCGCGGCCTCGACCCGGAGCTTAACGCCACCTCGCTCAACGGCGTGCGCCTGCCCGCCCCTGAATCGGACGTCCGCTCGGTCGCGCTCGACGTGATCTCCAGCGACACGGTGGAGTCGATCGAGGTCAAGAAGTCGCTGACGCCCGACATGGACGCCGACACCATCGGCGCATCGGTCGAGATCAAGACCGTCAGTGCCTTCGACCGCAAGAAGGACCTGCTGAGCGCCCGGATCGAAGGAAGCTACAACGACTATTCGAACGAACTGACGCCCAAGGCGGCGTTCGACTTCTCCAAGCGGCTGAGCGATGACTTCGGCGTCGCCGGCGGCATTTCCTACTACAATCGCAAGTTCGAGACCGACAATATCGAGGCCGACGACTGGAACGATGCCGGAACGGGCGTCTATGCAGGCACGGTCGAATATCGCGACTATGACGTCGAACGCGAGCGGATCAGCGCCAATCTGAGCTTCGACTTCCGCGCGAGCGACACGACGGCGCTCTATCTGCGCGGTGTGTTCAGCCAGTTCGACGACCAGGAATATCGCCGCCGTACCACCTTTGATTTCGAAAAGTTCGAGGACGGCCCGAGTGCGATCACCGGACGGCAGGCGACCTTCTCCGATGCCGACGAGGAGTTCACCGTCGAGCGCGATATCAAGGACCGCTTCGAACGCCAGCGCATTCGCTCGATCGTCGCGGGCGGCGAGACGGCGATGGACCTGTGGAAATTCACCTATTCGGCAAGCTGGTCCAAATCGACCGAGAAGGAGAAGGGGTCCTTCGACCCGATCCAGTTCGAACGCGATTTTGACGACGATGGCCTGTCGGTGCTGTTCGACTATGCCGACGTCCGCGTTCCGCGTTACTCGGTCAGCGGAGCGGGCGCCGACCTGTTCGCTGACGCATCGGAATATGAACTGAACGACGTCGAGCTTACTGCCCTGTCGGACTCGCAGGACGAGGAATATGGTGCACGCTTCGATGTGGCCCGCGATTTCCCGATGGCATCCGGAACGTTCACGGTGCAGTCGGGCTTCAAGGGCCGCTGGCGCGACAAGAGCTACAACAAGACGGTCGAGTTCTACGAGCATGACGACCAGACTCTGGCGGACGTCCTGGGCAGCCAGACCTACCGCATCCAGAACATCGGTCCGGTCGCCTCCTATACCGGCGGCAGCGACTTCTTCCGCGCCAACCGCGCCGACTTCGAGCTTCAGGAAGCGGACAGCCAGTTCGATTCGGCGGTCGAGGATTACGGTGCCAAGGAAGACATCATGGCCGGATATCTGCTCGGCCGGTTCGACAGCACGACACTCCGCATCATCGGCGGCGTCCGCTACGAGCACACCTCGAACGAACTGCGCGGCAACACCGTCACGCTGATCGAGGAAGACGGCACGCTTCCGGGCGGTGCCACCGCGACCGAGGACACCGTGTTCGTGACGCCGGTCGCGTTCGATCGCGACTATGACCACTGGCTGCCGAGCTTGAACGTGCGCTGGGAGGCGCAGCGCGACCTTATCGTCCGCGCAGCGGGCTATCGTAGCGTGGTTCGGCCCAAGCTCTCGAAGCTTGCGCCCCGCTTCGTCGTCGAGGAAGCCGATGACGGCGAGCGCGAGGGCGAGTTCGGCAATCCGGCGCTGGAGCCTTACGAAGCTTGGAATTTCGACCTTGGCGCCGAATATTATCTGAGCAGCAACGGTGCGATCACCGGTGCCTTCTTCTACAAGGACATCAAGAACTACATCGTTGACACGGTGCGTGAGGACGGATCGTTCAACGGTATCGCCTTCGACGAGGCGACCATCCCCATCAACGGCCCCAGCGCCGAGGTGTGGGGCCTGGAAATCGGCTATTCGCAGGCCTTCACCATGCTGCCCGCGCCGTTCGACGGGCTGCTGCTTCAGGCCAACTATACCTACACCGACGCGACGGGCACCGTGCCCACCGACGGCGATCCGACCGACCTGCGGCAGATCACCCTGCCGGCCACGTCAAAGCATACCGCGAACATCACGCTCGGCTATGACAAGGGGCCGTTCAGCATCCGTCTGGCAGGCACCTATCGCGACAAGTATCTGGACGAACTGGGCGACGAGGCGGAGGACGACCGCTATGTCGACGACCATTTCCAGCTCGACCTGAGCGCGAAGTATCGAGTCAACGACATGATCCAGCTCTATTATGAGTGGGTGAACATTAACGACGCCAGATATTTCGCGTACAATAATTTCGGCGGTCAGCGGAACCTGCTGCAGTATGAGCGCTATAACTGGACCATGAAGTTCGGTGCGCGAGTGACCTTCTGATGCGGCTTTCGCTGCTGCTCGCCGTTGCGCCCGCCGCGATCCTCGCCGGCTGCGCAACGACGCCGCGCATCGCCTCGCTGCCCGCCGTGGCAGTGACGGCGGTGGCGGAGACTCAGCCGGTCGGCACCGCCAATGCCGATGCGGCGGACGACCCGGCGATCTGGCGCAACGCCGCCAATCCGGCGACCAGCCTGATCGTCGCCACCGACAAGAAGGCGGGGCTCCACGTCTATGGCCTCGGCGGGGCGTCGAAGGCGTTCGATCCCGCCGGGCGGCTCAACAATGTCGACCTGGTCGATTTGGGCGAGCGGGGCGTCATCGTCGTGGCGAGCGACCGCAACGACCTGCTGAACGCGGCGCTGCGCATCTACCGGCTCGACACCATGACGCCGCGGCTCGAGCCGCTGGGCACGGTGCCCGGCGGCGCGGGCGAGGCCTATGGCGTTTGCCTGCTCGACAAGGCCGGGGCGCTCCACGCCTATTCGGTGCTGAAGGACGGCACGATCGAGGAGGTTCGGATCGAGGGGCTGGAGAGCGGCGCGCCGCGCGCGGTGCCGGTGCTGACCCGCAAGGTGCCGACCCAGGCGGAAGGCTGCGTCGTCGATCCGCGCGACGGCACGCTCTATGTCGGCGAGGAGGATGTGGGCATCTGGCGCTTTGCCGCCGGGTCGGCCGCGGGCGAACTCGTCGCAAAGGCGGACGGCCAGCATCTCGTCGCCGATGTCGAGGGGCTGGCGATCATGCCCGACGGGACCAATGGCGGGCTGCTGGTCGCGTCGAGCCAGGGCGACAATGCCTATGCGCTCTACCGGCTGCCGGACATGGTGCCTGCGGGGCGCTTCCGGATCGCCAGCGGAACGCTGGGATCGACCGAGGAAACCGACGGCATCGCGCTCGTCGGCGGCGACTTCGGCAGCGACTATCCCGAGGGCCTGTTCGTCGCGCAGGACGGCGACAACCGTCCCGGCGCGCAGAACTTCAAGCTGGTCTCGTGGCGTTCGGTGCTGGGGGCACTCGGCCGCTGATCGGGCGTCAGCTCGCCGCCACTGCCAGCCTCGGCGTCTGCTGGTGCTGGACGACGCGCCATTCCTCATGCGCGAGGCGGCGGTAGGTGGAGGTGCAGTGCGCCTCGTAATCACTGCCGCCGTCCCTGCTCGCCGCGACATGATAGGCCACCACAATCAGCCCTTCCTGCGGGCGCGTGATCCGCTGGTCCGAGAAAGTCGCGGTGCTCCAGCGCGGCGTTTCGGCCATCGCGTCCGCGGCCGCCTGGCCCTGCAGGACGAAGGGCGGCGTGGGCACCACCAGCAGCGCCTCGCTGTCGATCTTCGCATGATAGTCGCCCGAATCGCCGGTCCACAGGCTTTCCTCGAAACTCCATACGCGTGCATCGTCCATGGCCCGGGCTCCTGTTGCTGGGTGTCCGGGGGATGAAAGCGTCCGCCGCCCCGATGTTCCCGCTTGTGCGTCGGGGCCGCGCTGATGCAGACGCTGTGCCATGACGCTGGACCAAGGCATCGTCCCCGACAGCGAGGCGCGCGGGATCGTCGCGCGGCTGCCCCGCCTGCCGCGTGCGCTGGCGCTGCTCGCCCGCTTCGATCGGCCGATCGGCTGGTGGCTGCTGTTCTGGCCGGGGGCGTGGGCCATCGCGCTTGCCGGTGGCGCGCGCGCGCACTGGGACATGCTGCTCTGGTTCCTCCTCGGCAGCATCGCCATGCGCGGCGCGGGATGCGTGTACAACGACATCGTCGACCGCGATCTCGACCGGCAGGTCGCCAGGACCGCCAGCCGCCCGCTCGCCAGCGGCGCGGTGTCGCTCAAGGTCGCGTGGATCTGGCTGCTCGTCCTGTGCCTTGTCGGCCTGATCGTTCTGCTCCAGCTCCGCTGGCAGGCGCAGATCGTAGCGCTGGGCAGTCTCGCGCTGGTCGCCGCCTATCCCTTCATGAAGCGAATCACCGGATTCCCGCAAGCCTGGCTGGGGCTGGTGTTCAGTTGGGCCGCGCCCGTCGCCTGGGCGGAGATGACGGGCGGCATAGACCTCACCGGCGCGCTCCTTTACGCCGGGTCGATCCTGTGGGTCGTCGGCTATGACACCATTTACGCGCTTCAGGACCGGGAGGACGATGCGCTCGTCGGCATCGGATCGAGCGCGCTGACGCTCGGCCGCCATGCGCGTGCCGGGGTTGCGGCCTTCTACGCCGGCGCGCTGCTGCTGTGGGGCGGTGCCTTCTGGAGCGTGGTACCGCACCCTCTCGCGCTGATCGCGCTGCTGCCAATGGCGGGGCAGCTCGGCTGGCAGGTGGCGACGCTGCGCGAAGACGGGCACGATCCGCTGGCCAAGTTCCGGTCGAACCGGTTCGCGGGCCTGCTGATGTTTCTCGGATGTGTTGTGGTGGGCGGGCTATAGGGCTGGCGGCCTCACGCCAAACCCGCTATGGGCCGCGTCGATATGCTCACCCGCCTGTACAACTGGACGATCGAGAAGGCGGCGCATCCCCATGCGACACGCTGGCTGTTTGCCATCTCCTTCATGGAATCGAGCTTTTTTCCGATCCCGCCGCACCCGCTCCTGGGGCTGATGTGCCTGGCGCGGCCGAGCATGGCGCTCCGCTACGGCCTGATCTGCACGATCGCATCGGTATTGGGCGGGCTGTTCGGCTATGCCATCGGCGCGCTTCTGTTTGCGTCGGTCGGTCAGTCGCTGCTGAACATCCTCGGCCTGTCGGAAAGCTTCCCCGTCGCCGCCTGCTATCTGCGCGAGTTCGGGGCGGAGATCATCCTCATCAAGGGTGCGACGCCGATCCCGTTCAAGCTGATCACGATCACGTCCGGGTTCATCGGCCTGTCGCTGTTCACCTTCATCTGGGCGAGCATCCTGTCGCGCGGTTTCCAGTTCATGCTGGTGGGGGTGCTGTTCTGGAAATTCGGCGCGCCGATCCGGGCGTTCCTCGACAAATATCTCGCCTGGGCCAGCGCCGGTTTTCTGGTGCTGGTGATCGGCGGTTTCCTGGCTGCGGGCGCGCTGACCGGCAATCATGGCGGCTCGGACCAGTGCGGCTCGGGCACCACCCAAAGCGCGCGCTGACCTGCCCATGACACCCGCCGTAGCGGCGCTGATGCTCGGCGCCTTGTCGGCGACGGGCTTTGCCCCGCTCAACCTGTGGCCGGTGACCTTGCTGTGCGTCGCCGCGCTGCTCGCGCTGCTGACCCGCGCCTCCAGCAGCCGCCGGGCATTCGCGATCGGCTATGGCTTCGGTGTCGGACAGTTCACCTGCGGTCTGAACTGGATCGCGCACGCCTTTACCTTCCAGGAGGCGATGCCGCACTGGCTCGGCTATCCGGCGGTGTTCCTGCTGTCGCTGTACCTTGCCGTCTATCCGGCGGCGGCGACGGCGATCGGCTGGCGGCTGGCGAGAGGCATGCCCGAAGCGCTGGTGTTCCTGATGGCGGCGGCATGGCTGCTGACCGAATATCTGCGCGCGACCCTGTTCACCGGATTTGCCTGGAACCCGCTGGGGGCGATCTGGCTCGACACCGGGCTGGAACATGCCGCGCCCGTCATCGGCACCTATGGGCTGGGCGCGGTGGCGATGCTGGCGGCCGGGGCGCTCTGGCTTGTTGCGGAGCGTCGACGCCGCTGGGCGATGATCATCCTGCTGCCGATTGCCGCAGTGGCACTGGTCGGGCTGACCGCGAGCCGCCCCAAGACACCCGACGGCCCCGCCATCGCCGTCGTCCAGCCCAACATGGGCCTTCGCGCCCGCGAGCATCCCGACTATGAGGAACGCAACTTCGCCCGTCTGGCGAGGCTGAGCCGCGCGGCCGCCGGTACGCGTCCGCGCCTGCTGTTCTGGCCGGAAGCGGCGGTGCCGGCGATCCTCGACATGGAGCCACGGTGGCGGCGGCGGGTCGCCTCGCTGCTGCGCCCGGGCGACGTGCTGATGACGGGTGGCGACAAATATCACATGCGCGCCACCGACAAGCCCTATTATGAGGCGGGCGACCTGATGGGCGCGAACAACAGCCTGTGGGTCCTGACCGCCGACGCGCGGCTGATCGAGCGCTACGACAAGGCGCATCTGGTGCCCTATGGCGAATATCTGCCGATGCGCCCGCTGCTGTCGGCGATCGGCCTGTCGCGGATCGTGCCGGGCGATGTCGACTTCTGGCCCGGCCCCGGCCCGCGTACGCTCGCCCTCCCGGCGTCCGGCGATCGCCCGCCGCTCAACATGGCGGTGCAGATCTGCTACGAGATCGTCTTCTCCGGTCAGGTCGTCGACCGGGCGAACCGGCCGCACTTCCTGTTCAACCCGTCCAACGACGCCTGGTTCGGAAGCTGGGGGCCGCCGCAGCATCTGGCGCAGGCGCGGCTCCGCGCGGTCGAGGAAGGCCTGCCGGTGATCCGATCGACGCCGACCGGCATTTCCGCAGTAATCGCCGCCGACGGACGTATCGTCGCGAGCCTGCCGCTCGGCAAGGCAGGGACCATCGCCACGGCGCTGCCGGCGGCGCAGTCGCCGACGCCGTTCGCGCGCGCGGGCAATGTCCTGCCCTTGCTGCTGGCGGGCATGCTGCTCCTCGGCGGCGTTGCCATCGCCAAGCCGAGGCGCTAGAGGCGCACATAAGGAATTCTTTATATGGCCCCTGTAGCCCTCGTCTGAATGCTCGAAAGGAATCGTTGTTCGATGCGCAGCTCCTATCTCTTCACGTCCGAGTCCGTTTCCGAAGGCCATCCGGACAAGGTCTCCGACCAGATTTCGGACGCGATCGTCGACCTGTTCCTGTCGAAGGACCCCGAAGCGCGCATCGCCTGCGAGACGCTGACGACGACGCAGCTCGTGGTGCTGGCGGGCGAGATCAGGTGCAAGGGCGTCTATGAGAACGGCGCCTGGGCACCCGGCGCGCTCGAGGAGATCGAGAAGACCGTCCGCAACACCGTTCGCGAGATCGGCTATGAGCAGGACGGTTTCCACTGGGAGAAACTGGAGTTCATCAACCGGCTGCACGGCCAGTCAGAGCATATCGCGCAGGGCGTCGACGCGGCGGGCAACAAGGACGAGGGCGCGGGCGACCAGGGCATCATGTTCGGCTTTGCCTGCAATGAGACGCCCGACCTGATGCCGGCGACGCTCGACTACAGCCACAAGATCCTGGAGCGCATGGCCGCCGACCGCAAGAGCGGTGCCGCGCCCTTCCTGGAGCCCGACGCCAAGAGCCAGGTGACGCTGCGCTTCGAAAACGGCAAGCCCGCCGCCGCGACCGCGATTGTGGTGTCGACGCAGCACAAGCCCGGTTTCGACAGCGGCGAAAACGACGCGCAGTTGAAGGCCTATGTGAAGCAGGTCGTCGCCGACCTGCTGCCGGCCGAGTTGCTGTCCGACGACACCGTCTATCACATCAATCCCACCGGCAGCTTCGAGATCGGCGGGCCGGACGGCGACGCGGGGCTGACCGGCCGCAAGATCATCGTCGACACCTATGGCGGCGCCTCACCCCACGGCGGCGGTGCGTTCAGCGGCAAGGACCCGACCAAGGTCGACCGTTCCGCCGCCTATATCACCCGCTACCTCGCCAAGAATGTCGTCGCGGCCGGACTTGCCTCCAAGTGCACGATCCAGATCGCCTATGCGATCGGCGTGTCGGAGCCGCTGTCGCTTTATGTCGATACGCATGGCACCGGCACCGTCGGCGACGACCGGATCGAGGCTGCGATCAAGTCGATCGCCAAGCTGGGCGGGCTGACCCCGCGCGGCATTCGCCTGCACTTGGGCCTCAACAAGCCGATCTATCGCCCGACCGCCGCCTATGGCCATTTCGGCCGCAAGGCGGAAGGCGATTTCTTCCCCTGGGAACGCACCGATCTGGTCGAGGACCTGAAAGCGGCGTTGTAACTTGCGCGTGATCCCAGCGAAGGCTGGGATCGCTTCGATCCGGGTAGTGCGCCGTCGAGAGAGATGCCAGGTTTCGCTGGCATGACGGATGCGGGGATCAGCGCGAGAGGGGCGTGTGGCCTGCGCCACCGCTGAGCGGAGCAATCGCGGTCGAGGCACCGGGTGCCATGCTCGCCACCTTCACCGCCTTACGCGTCGCGTTGCCTGCCATCGCGGGCTGGCTCACGCCGACGGGCAGGCTCTTGAGCTCCGTCAGCCGTTCCTTGAAGGCGCGCAGCTTCGCGCCCGACAGGACCGGTGCCTGCGCGAACCGGACCGACAGCGGATTGACCGCAGCGCCGTTGCGATAGACCTCATAATGGAGATGTGGCCCGGTCGAGAGCCCGGTCGAGCCGACATAGCCGATCACCTGCCCTTGCCGGACCCGCTCGCCCGCATGCACCGCGATACGGCTCATGTGCGAATAGCCGGTGCCGAGCGGCCCGTCATGGGCGAGGCGGACGTAATTGCCGTGGCCGCCATGACGGCCGGCATACACCACCCGCCCGGCGCTGGCGGCATAGATCGGGGTCCCCGAAGGCGCGGCATAGTCGATCCCCGCATGCATGCGGCTGAACCCGAGGATCGGGTGCCGGCGCAGGCCGAAGCCCGAACTCAGCCGGCCGGAGACCGGCGCGCTCATGCCCGGCCGCGCCTTGCCGACGCCCGACGCCTCGAACCATTCGGTGCGACCGTTGACGGTCCAGCGGAGCATGTTGACCGATTTGCCGCGCGCACGGTCGAGGCCCGCGAACAGCAATTCGCCGGTCTCGCTCTCGCCGGTCGCGGCACGACGGTGGGCGACCACGATGTCGAAGCGGTCATTCGCGCCGATGTCGCTGAGCAGCGAGACCTGTCCGGCGATGATCTTGAGATAGGTCTGGATCGTGCTCGGGTCGGCACCGGCCGCACGCGCCGAGCGATAGAGGCCGTCGCCGACAGCGCCCCGGATCCGCAACGGCGTATCGTCCACGGCAATCGGAATTTCGCGCATTGCTAGGCCCGAGCCCTGGCGGCTGATGTCGAGCGCGAGGTCGAGCCGCGCGCGAACCGCGAGCGATTCGAGCGGGCGCGGCACTGCACGGCTGGGGCGGCGGCCCAGCACAATCTGGACGGGCGTGCCGGGCGCGATGGCGTTGGGGTCGGCAACTCCGCCGATCAGATCGAGCGCCGCGTCGGCATCGACCCGGCTCACACCCGCGCGCTGGAGCATGCGGGCGAAGCTGTCGCCCTGGCCTACCGCTGCGGTCAGTTCGATCCTTGGCCGCTCCGGCGTGCTGGCGAGCGGCGCGACCGCGTCGGTCGGCCCCATGCGCAGCCCGCTGTCGGCACCATAAGCGATCGGCGTGATCATCTGCGCGCGAAGCTGATCGAATTCGGCATCGGTGAGCGCGACGGGCGCTTCGCCGGGGACAGGCGCGAATCCGGGCCCGGTGGAGATCGCGAGGGCGCAAAGCCCGATGCAGGTGGCAAGGCCGCGCCACCAGCGGGCGGTCCCGATGTCGCGACCGAGATCGGGGGCCAGCTCTACGTTCTGCGCCCAGGCGGACACGCGGTCGTTCCAGCGCGCGCTGCGCGGCACCGGGAGGTTGGCGGCGAGCCCGCCAGAACCGAGCGCGACCGTACCCGCGCCGTCGACCTGGCCCATGCCGAAATCGGATCGTAGAAACACTAAGCAGCGACCCCCGCAGCCCGACCCGACCACACACCGTCGCCGGAAACCAGCATTTTTCTGTAAAGACCGCTGGTTAAAGTCAATTTAACCACAGGACCGGCGGCAGCACGGGGCGATGAAGCGTGCGTCGGCAACGGCAGGCAGAGCGGACGCGTGCTAGCGCTTGCACGTTGGACGTCTTTGCCGCAGGAAGGCCGCGCAATGTCCTTTGCCGCTCGCCCGCATGTGACGGCGGTGCTTGGCCCCACCAACACCGGCAAGACGCACCTCGCCATCGAGCGGATGTGCGGCCATTCGAGCGGCCTCATGGGCTTTCCGCTGCGGCTGCTGGCGCGCGAGGTCTATGACCGCATCGTCCGCATCAAGGGGCCGGAGCAGGTCGCGCTGATCACCGGCGAGGAGCGGATCGTCCCAGCCGACGCCCGCTATTTCTGCACCACGGCCGAATCGATGCCGTCGCGGGGGGGCGCGGGCGAGCGCGACTTTTCCTTCGTGGCGCTCGACGAGATCCAGCTCGCCACCGATGCCGAGCGCGGCCATGTCTTCACCGACCGGATGCTCGGCGCGCGCGGTCGCGATGAGACGATGCTGCTGGGATCGGCGGCGATGACGGGCGCGGTGCGCGACCTGCTGCCGGAGGCGGAGATCATCGGCCGCCCGCGCTTCTCGACGCTCAGCTATGCGGGAATGCGCAAGCTGTCGCGGCTGCCGCGCCGTTCGGCCATCGTCGCCTTCTCGGCGGAGGAGGTCTATGCCGTCGCCGAGATGCTGCGGCGGTTCCGGGGCGGCGCAGCGGTGGTGATGGGGGCGCTCTCCCCCCGCACCCGCAATGCCCAAGTGGCGATGTTCCAGGCGGGCGAGGTCGATTATCTGGTCGCCACCGATGCGATCGGCATGGGGCTCAACATGGATGTCGACCATGTCGCCTTCGCCTCACTGACCAAGTTCGACGGGCGGCGCAGGCGGCGGCTGACGGTTGCGGAAATCGCGCAGATTGCAGGGCGCGCCGGGCGTCACCAGCGTGACGGCACCTTCGGCGGGGTGGGCGCGGCGGACGACGCGCCGATGTTCAGCCATGAGGAGATCGAGGCGATCGAGGAGCATCGCTTCGAGCCGGTCCGCCAGATTTACTGGCGCGACGGCGACCCCTCGCTTGCCAGCGTGGATGCCCTGATTCGCGACCTCCAGCGCCCGCCCGCGCATGACCGCCTGCGACCCGCCCCCGAATCGACCGACCTCGCGGTCCTTCGCGCCATCGCTGATCACGCGCTGGTCGTGGACCGCGTCAGGGGCAAGCCGATGGTGCGGCGGTTGTGGGAGGCGTGCTCGCTCCCCGATTTCCTCAAGAGCGGCAGCGACCAGCATGCGCGGCTGGTGCTGTCGCTGTGGCAGTATCTGAGCCAGGACAATGGCCACATCCCGCAGGAATGGTTCGCGGCACAGATCGCGCGGCTCGACAACATCCAGGGCGATGTCGAGACGATCGCAGCGCGAATCGCCGCCGCCCGGACATGGTGCTATGTCGCGCAGCGGTCGGACTGGCTCGCCAATCCGGCGGAGATGGCTGCGCGCACCTGGGCATTGGAGGAACGGCTGTCCGACGCGCTCCACACGGCGCTGACGCAGCGCTTTGTCGACAAGCGGACGTCCGTCCTGTTGAGGGGGCGGGGCGGCGACTCGTCGCTCTTGCCTGTGGACGTGGACCCGTCGGGAATTGTAACGGTTGATGGACAGAGCATTGGAAGACTCGCCGGTTTTCGATTCCAGGTCGATCCGCAGGCGCGCGCGATGCAGAAGAGATTGCTGCTCGCGGCAGCGGAACGGAGACTGAGCGGCGTGCTGACCGAACGGGCACAGGCGATTTTGACAGCAAGCGACGGCGCGTTGCGGCTGAATGCGGAACCGGGCGGCGAGCCGGGCATCCATTGGGAGGACGCGCGGCTGGCGCTCCTCAAGCCCGGCCCCTCGCTGCTGCAACCGCAGATAGAGATGGACTCGGCGCTGGCCGCGCTTGCGCCCGAGATGCAGGCGGCGGTGCGGGTCCGGTGCGAGGCGTGGCTCGACGCCCAGTTCCAGCGGCACCTGCCCGCCCTGCAGAAGATGGATGCCGGATCGCGCGACCCGGAGGCCCCGCCGCATGTGCGCGCGCTGCTTGCCCAGCTCGCCGACGCAGGCGGCATCGCCGACCGCGCGGGTCTCGACCCCGTGCTCGCCGCGATCGCCAAGGAGGATCGTGGCAAGCTGCGCCAGTCGGGCGTGGTGATCGGCGTGCTCGACCTCTATCATCCGGGGCTGATGAAGCCGGGCGCGGCGCTATGGCGCATGGCGCTGCTGTCGCTGCGCTCCGGCGAGCCGCTGGTGGCGCTTCCGCAAGCCGGCGCGGTGCTCTTTCCTTCGGTCGAGGGCACCGACGACCGCGGCGCGCGCGTTGCCGGATTCCGCCGCTTTGCCGACACATGGCTGCGCATCGACGTAGCCGAGCGAATCGCGCGCACCGGGCATGAGGCGATCGCCGCGCCACGCCCCTATGAAGCGACGGACCCGCACATCGTTTCCATTGGCCTTCCCGCCGAAGCCTTTGCCGACCTCATGCGCCAGGCGGGCTTCCGCGCGGTCGAGGCACCGGAGGAAGGACAGGCGAACTGGGTCTTTCGCGGCCGGCCGAAAATACGCCCGCCCCGCCCCGCGCGACCGCCAAGAGAGCGCCGCGATCCGCAGCGCGCGGCGGACGGCAGCGAGCGCGCGCAAGGCAGGGAGCGTCCCGAACGCGGAACACGCCCTCCCCGCCAGGACAAGCGCGAGCGTCCCGGCCGACCGGAGGAGCGCCGCGACCGGCCGCAGCCACCGAGCGAACGGCGTCCGAGTTCGGGCGTGGCAACCGCCAAGGCGCTGGCGGGTCTGGCCGATCTGCTGAAGCGGGACGACTGATCGTCCATGGGTCGAGCGCCGAAGGGCCCGCTCAAACCCTCACCGCCAGGCGACGGCTCGACAGCCTCGCTCCGCATCGACCTGTTCCTGTGGCAGGCGCGGCTCGCCCGAACTCGGCCGGAAGCGCGGCCCACCCGCCGAGGCGCTGACACTCTACACCACGCTGGAGAATAGCACGGCATCGCCGATGCATATTGACGCTGAACCGGGCTGCGAATAGCAGACGTGCTGAACGAGATATTCGAGGAACCGCCCGATGACCTATGTCGTGACCGACGCCTGCATCCGCTGCAAATATATGGATTGCGTCGAGGTGTGCCCGGTCGACTGCTTCTACGAGGGCGAGAATATGCTGGTGATCAATCCCAGCGAGTGCATCGACTGCGGCGTGTGCGAACCCGAATGCCCCGCCGAGGCGATCCTGCCCGATACCGAAAGCGGTCTGGAGAAGTGGCTCGAGCTGAACGCCAAATATTCGGCGGACTGGCCGAACATCACCTCCAAGGGCACCCAGCCGGCCGATGCCGACGAGCATAAGGGCGAAGAAGGCAAGTTCGAGAAATATTTCTCGGCCGAACCCGGCTCCGGCGACTGACCTCGGGCCGTCGCCGGCCCCCACCTTTCACCTTCCAACCGGTGACGTCCCTTCATGGGGCGGCAGCGGGCTTGGCTTTTTGTGACGAATCTGTTAAAGCTTCGCTGCAGCGCGGTCTTCGTGCTGTGACTGCTGGAGTTCCTCGTGGATGCGATGTCATTGGTCGTGAAGGGCGCTGGTCGCTCCCTCACTGGAGCCTGCATCGTCAAAGCCCAAAAAGATAGAAAGGTTGCAAATGGCTGCCAAAGCGCTGTCATTCGACGTCGGTGATTATGTCGTCTATCCCAAGCACGGCGTGGGACGGGTGATCGAACTGCAAAGCCAGAAGATCGCCGGGATGGACCTGGAACTCTATGTCCTCCGCTTCGAAAAGGAACGCATGACGCTGCGCGTTCCCACCAACAAGGCGGAAAGCGTCGGCATGCGCAAGCTGTCGTCGAACAAGACCCTGACCGAGGCGCTCGAGACTCTGAAGGGCAAGCCCAAGGTCAAGCGCACCATGTGGTCGCGCCGCGCGCAGGAATATGAAGCGAAGATCAATTCGGGCGACCTGGTGTCGATCGCCGAGGTGACTCGCGACCTGTTCCGCGCCGACGACCAGCCCGAGCAGAGCTATTCGGAGCGCCAGATTTTCGAAGCGGCATCGAGCCGCCTCGCTCGCGAACTGGCGGCGATGGAAGAAACCGACGAAACCGCCGCGCTCAAGAAGATCCTCGAGATCCTGAACGAGGCCGCTCCCAAATATGCCAAGGAACGCGTGGAATAAGTCACGTTCGCTTGACCGATAGCAGCCGCCGCGCGGCCCGCCATGCCCGCCCTTTGGCGGCGGCGGGGCTGATCGCGGCGGCTTTTTCGTGCGCCGGTGCCGCCACGGCTGCCCCCGCCGCCCGGCAGAGCTTCATCATCACCGATTTCGACAGCATCCGCGTGGAAGCCCCCGTCGATGTGCGTATCGAAACGGGCAAAGGCCCCTCGGCGCGCGCAACCGGTGACCGCCCTGTGCTCGACGCGCTGACGCTCGATGTCAGCGGCGGCGTTCTTGCCGTCCGGATGCGCCGTTCGGCGGTTGGAAGCGAGATCACGCAGGACGGCGGGGCCCAGATCGTCCTGACCACCACCACACTCAGAACCATCGTGCTGCTGGGCGCCGGCAGCATCGCCGCCGACCGGCTGCGCGGTGCGGAGGCGCGCGCGTCGTTGCGCGGCAACGGCCGGATCGATGTGAGCGGTGTCGATGCCGACCGCCTCTCGGTCGACCTGATCGGTGCGGGATCGCTGTCGCTCGCGGGCAAGGCCACGGCGGCGCAGTTCCGGGTCAGCGGAGCCGGACGGCTCGACGCGGCCCGACTCTCGACCATCCGCCTCGACACGACCGTCCAGGGCAGCGCCGACGTAAGCGCCGGCGCGCGCGAGGAAGCAACGATCATCGCCTCGGGGTCGGGCCGCGTGGCGGTCGCCCGGGCCGGAAGCTGTAGCGTCCGGCGCGCGGGCAGCGCGTCGGTGGAATGCGGCGGCAAACGCTACTGAAACTCTGCCTGCCGATTCCGGCTTGAGCCCCCATTTGTCCCGGCGCACCATGCGCGCTCCCCCCAAAGGAGATTCGCGATGCGTGAAGACAGGCTGCCCTCCGATGTCGACTGGCTCGCCCATTATGGCATGACGCGCCGCCGCGTGCTGGCGACGAGTGCCGCCACCATCGGCTTTGCCGCCGCATGCCAGCCCGTTAGTTCGAGCACGCAGGTCACCGGTGCGGAGGGGCTGGCGACCGGGACCGCAACGACACCCGGCGCTGACGGCTTCGCGATCCCGCTCTTCTACGCCAGACCCGAGGGGACGACGCCGCGCTCGCTGATCATCGTCGTCCACGAGATTTTCGGCGTCCATGAGTGGATCAAGGATATCTGCCGCCGCCTTGCCCACGCCGGCTATATGGCGGTCGCCCCCGACCTGTTCGCGCGCGCGGGCGACGCGACGAAGATCCCGCAGATCGACACGCTCATCAAGACCATCGTCAACAAGACGCCCGACGATCAGGTGTTGTCGGACATCGACCGCGCCGTCGCCTGGGCCGGCGACAATGGCGCCACGACCGAGCGGGTGGGGATCACCGGCTTCTGCTGGGGCGGACGCATCGTCTGGCTCTATGCCGCGCACAGCCCCGGCCTGGACGCAGGCGTCGCATTCTACGGCCGCCTGACCGGGGACCAGCCGCTGACACCGCTGAAGCTGGCGGACAAGCTCAAGGCGCCGGTGCTCGGCCAATATGGCGCGCTCGACAAGGGCATTCCGGTCGCCGACGTCGAGGCGATGAACGCCGCGCTCAAGGCCGCGGGCAGTCCCTCGCACATCCAGCTCTACCCGCAGGCGGACCATGGCTTCATGGCCGATTATCGGCCGAGCTACAGCGCGGAGGCCGCGACCGTGTCATGGCGCGCAACGCTCGACTGGTTCGGCCAATATGTGCGGCTGATGTAGCGCCGGGCCCCTACTGCCGGAGCGAGCGCACCGCGGCGAGCGTCTTTGCCACATGCTCGCGATAGTCGAGGTCATTGTGGACGAACGCGACGCGGCCGGTGGGCGCGATCACATAGGATGTCCGGCTGGTCATGCCCACCCGCGCGGGCAGTGCCACGTCGAAGCCCTTGACGATGTCCGGCCCGGCCGATGCGACGGCGAATTTGTCGCGGCACGCCTCGGTGCTGAACTGGGCAAGCTTGTCGACCGGGTCCGCCGACATGCCGATGATCGTTGCGCCGGCCTTCGTGAAGTCATCGGATCGCTCGGCGAACTCATGCGCCTCGGCGGTGCAGCCGGGCGTGAAGGCGGCGGGGAAGAAATAGAGCACGACCGGCCCCTTTTTCAGCGCCTCGGACAGCTTGAGCTGAAAGACCTTGCCCGCCTTGGCCCCGCGCGTCGTGAAGTCGGGCGCCTTCGCCCCGACCGGCAGCGCCGCGCCGCCGGGCGCACTCGCCAGAAACAGCGCGCCAGCGGCCGCTGTCGCCACCGCGATCCCTCCGAAAATCCTGCGCATGCTCCTGGCTCCTTCCTCGATCCTCGCGCGCAACTTGCCATTATGGCCAATCCTTGTCACCCGTCTCGGCGATGCCGATCGACCGCCTGATCCTGACGGACTTCCGCAACCATGCCGACACGCAGATCAGGCCGGGCGGCGCACGGCTGGTGGTGCTGACCGGCGACAATGGCGCTGGCAAGACCAACATCCTGGAAGCGGTTTCGTTGCTGGCACCGGGCCGGGGCCTGCGCGGCGTCGCCCTGCGCGACATGGCGCGGCAGGGCGGATCGGGCGGTTTCGCCATCGCAGCGGAGATCGACGGCCAGCGGCTGGGAACCGGCACGGCTGCTTCCGCCCCCGACCGGCGGCAGGTCCGCATCAACGAAAGCGCGGCCGCCGCAACCGCGTTGGCGGATCATCTGGCGATAAGCTGGCTGACGCCGGTCATGGACCGGCTGTTCCAGGACGGCGCGAGCGGTCGCCGCCGGTTCCTCGACCGGCTGACGCTGGCGCTTCACCCCGAGCATGGGACGCACAGCAACCGCTACGAAGCGGCGATGCGCGCGCGCAATGCCTTGCTGGCGGAGGATCGCCCGCCCGACCCCGAATGGCTGACCGCTCTGGAGGCGCAAATGGACCGTCACGGAACCGCGATCACGCGCGCGCGGTCGGAAACGGTCGATCTGCTGAACGAGGCGCTCGCCCGCCAGCCCGAGGAACCGTTCGCACGCCCGCTGGTCGGGATCGAGGACGGCGGGGAGCGGCACGGATCGCTTGCCGATGCGCTGCGTGCGGGCAGAGGGCGCGACCGCGCGGCCGGGCGCACGCTCAGCGGCCCGCACCGCAGCGACATGACGGTCCTGCACACGGGCAAGCGCCAGCCCGCCGCGCTCTGCTCGACCGGCGAGCAAAAGGCGCTGCTGCTGTCGCTCATCCTCGCCCATGCGGCCGGCGTCGACGCGGCGCGGCCACGCCCGCTGGTGATGCTCCTCGACGAGGTCGCAGCGCATCTCGACGCCACGCGGCGCGGTGCACTGTTCGAACGGCTGCGGGTGCTGGGCGGTCAGATCTGGATGACCGGCACCGAAAGCGCTCTGTTCGACGGGCTGGGCGATGCGGCGCGGTTCACCGTCAGCGAGGGATGTCTGACCGCCTGCTGATCAATCCTCGGCGGGGCTGTCCCCGGCTGCCTCGGCTCGCGTGTCCTCGAACCAGGCTTCGACAGGGCCGGACAGCTTGATCGTCATCGGCTGGCCAAAACGATCGCGGCTCTTGCCCGCGGCGACGCGAATCCAGCCCTCGGAAATGGAATATTCCTCCACATCGGTCCGCACCCGGTCCTTGAAGCGGATGCCGATACCGCGCCGGAGCGTCTCCATGTCGAAGAACGGACTGCGGGGGTTGGTCGAAAGCCGGTCGGGAGGCGTGTCGCTGCTCATCCGCCGCGCCTAGCCCTGCCTGTGCGGTCGCGTCAATCACGAGATCGTATTTCCCGTCATGTTGCCGCAACGCAACAGCCGAGAACAACTTGACGTTTGTTTGGAAACTGAAACCCGGCCCGAGGGTTCTTCGTGCCGTGACACTCAGACGTCGCAACATAAGCGACAGGTACCAGCAGAAAGGTCAGATAGTATGCGTGGTTTCAAAACGATGACGCTCGCCCTCGCGGCATCGACGGCTATAGCGGCCCCCGCCTTTGCACAGGACGGCGGCGAAATGAGCTTCAGCGGCCTCTATGTAAGTGGGGTCGGCGGTTACTCTGCACAGAGCAATGATGGCGGCGACACCGTCGTTTTCGATACGAACAATGACGGCACCTATGGCGAAACCGTGACGGTTGGGGGGCTTGACGCCTTCCGTACCGGCTTCTGCGGCGGCTTTGGAGCCGGTCCAGCGAACGACGGCTGTAAGGGCGACCAGGACCGCGCAGAATATTGGGGCAGGGTTGGCTATGACCGTCAGATGGGCAACTTCGTGATCGGTGGCCTTGTCGAAGGCGGGAAGACGGAAGCCCGCGACCGCACGACCGCGTTCAGCGCGACACCGGCGTCTTACCGCTTCTCTCGTGGCATGGACTACGCTGTCGCCGCCCGGCTGCGTGCAGGCTATACGCCTGACAGTCGAATTCTCTTTTATGTGACCGGTGGCGGTGCGTACGCCAAGATGGACAATGAATTTTCGACGACCAACACGGTAAGCACCTTCACTCAGAACGGCAGCGATGACGCGTGGGGCTACCAGGGCGGCGGTGGCGTCGAGGCCATGGTTGCGCGCAACATCAGCGTGGGAATGGAATATCTCTACACCAACTTCAAGGATGATGACTATTACGTAACCGCCACCGGCGGACCTTTCGGCGCGGGAACGCGCATGAAACCCAGCGACGACGACTTCAACTATCACGCGATCCGCGGGACGGTCAGCTTCCGCTTCTGATCCGATTTCGCACCGACAAACGCGGCGGCATCATCCGGTGCCGCCGCGTTTTTGCCTGTGGCCTGACGCGCTCCGCGTCCCTTCCCGTCATCCTGAAGGTTTTTCAGGGTCCACTGCGGCCTCTCCCAAGGCCGGTCCATGGATGCTGAAACAAGTTCAGCATGACGGCACTACGGAGCCGGTCAGTCGAGGTTCGGCCTCAGCCAGCGTTCAGCGGTCGCGAGGTCGACGCCGCGACGCGCGGCATAGTCCTGCACCTGATCCGGCCCGATCCGCGCCACGCCGAAATAGGCGCTTTGCGGATGGCCGAAGTAAAAACCGCTGACGGCCGCCGTCGGCCACATGGCGAAGCTGTCGGTCAGGGTGATGCCGGTCGCCTCGGCAGCGCCCAGAATGTCGAACAGCATCGGCTTGAGGCTGTGGTCCGGGCAGGCGGGATAGCCCGGAGCGGGCCGGATGCCGCGATACTGCTCCTTGATCAGCGCGTCGTTGGTGAGCTGCTCCCCCGCCGCATAGCCCCAGAGGGTCGTGCGGACATGCTGGTGCAGCCGCTCGGCAAAAGCCTCGGCGAGGCGATCGGCCAGGGCTTTGAGCAGAATATCCGAATAGTCGTCATTCTGGCCCCGGAAATTCTCCAGATGCGCCTCGATCCCGTGACCCGTGGTAACGGCAAAGCCGCCGATCCAGTCGCCGTCGGCGCTGATAAAGTCGGCCAGGCACATGTTGGGGCGCCCCTCGCGCTTGGCGATCTGCTGGCGCAGCATGGGGATGCGGATGCCGTTCCCGTTCGCTTCGAGCGCAGTCGAGACGCCCTCGCCCCCCTGTGTCTCGACTTCGCCCGACACGAACGGCGTCACAAGAATATCATCCCCGTCGCGGCGGCACGGCCACAGACCCGCCACCCCTTTCGCCGTCAGCCACTTTTCGCCGACGATCCGGTCGAGCATCTTCTGCGCATCGTCGAACAGGCTGCGCGCGCTCTCTCCCACGATCTCGTCGTCGAGGATCGCAGGGTAGTTGCCCGCCAACTCCCAGGCGCGGAAAAAGGGCGTCCAGTCGATGTAATCGCGCAGATCCGCCAGATCCCAGTCGGGGAAGACATGCACGCCCGGCTGCAGGGGCGCTGGCGGCCTAAGCGCCGGGTCGATGGCAAAGCCGTTCGCGCGCGCTTCCGCGATGCTGACGAGGGCGCTCTGCCCCTTGCCCGCACGCTGCTCGCGGATCGCCTCATAATCCTCGGCGATCTGCTTCACGAAAGGTGCTTTCTGCGTGTCCGACACCAGCGCCGTCGCGACGCCGACCGCGCGGCTCGCGTCAAGGACATGGACGACCGGGCCGTCATATTCCGGTTCGATCTTCAACGCGGTGTGAACCTTGGAGGTGGTCGCGCCGCCGATCAGCAGCGGCATCGTCATCCCCGCCCGCTGCATTTCCTGCGCGACCGTCACCATCTCGTCGAGCGAAGGGGTGATGAGGCCCGACAGGCCGATCATGTCGGCCTGCCCGTCATTCGCCGCCTTCAATATGTCGGCCCAGGGGACCATGACCCCCAAGTCGACCACGTCGAAGCCGTTGCACTGCATGACCACGCCGACGATGTTCTTGCCGATGTCGTGCACGTCGCCCTTCACGGTCGCCATGACGATCTTGCCCTTGCCCTTGGTGTTCTCGTCCTTTTCCGCCTCGATATAGGGGAAGAGATGGGCGACGGCCTTCTTCATGACGCGTGCAGACTTGACCACCTGTGGCAGGAACATCTTGCCCGATCCGAACAGGTCGCCGACGACGTTCATGCCGTCCATCAGCGGCCCCTCGATCACCTCGATCGGCCGGCCGCCCCGCTCGGCGACCGCGAGGCGCGCTTCCTCGGTGTCGTCGACGACATGCGCGTCGATGCCCTTGACCAGCGCATGCTGCAGCCGCCGGGTCACGTCCCATCCGCGCCATTCCTCGGCCGCCTTCTCGGCCACGGCATCCTTGCCCCTGAAGCTTTCGGCCAGCGCGACCAGCCGCTCGCCCGCATCGGGGTCGCGGTTGAGGACCACGTCCTCGCACGCCGTGCGGAGCGCCGGGTCGATGGTGTCATAGACGTCGAGCTGCCCCGCGTTGACGATCGCCATGTCGAGCCCGGCCGGGATGGCGTGATAGAGGAACACGCTGTGCATCGCCCGGCGAACCGGCTCGTTGCCGCGAAAGCTGAACGACAGGTTCGACAGCCCGCCCGAGAAATGGACGTGAGGGCAACGCGCCTTGATCTCGCGCACCGCCTCGATGAAGTCGACCGCGTAGTTGTTGTGCTCCTCGATCCCCGTGGCGACGGCGAAGACATTGGGATCGAAGATGATGTCCTCCGCCGGAAAGCCGATGGAAACCAGCAGCTTGTAGGCGCGTTCGCAGATTTCGACCTTGCGCTGCCGGGTATCGGCCTGCCCCACCTCGTCGAACGCCATCACGACGGCGGCGGCACCATAGGCCATGCACTTGCGCGCCTGGTCGAGGAACTGTTCCTCCCCCTCCTTCATGGAGATCGAGTTGACGATCGGCTTGCCCGACACGCATT
>CAZHGR010000024.1:0-33708 GCA_964532255.1 uncultured Sphingobium sp. | reverse complement strand
TTTTTCAAGTTCTTAGAAGTCGGACGGTAAAGTCCTCTTCTGGGCACCATTTTTCAGTCCGAGCGTGTCCACAGACGTCCGCTAACGTGCTGAAAAATAAGCGCTTTTTCTGCTACTTTGTCCGACGCTGTTCGGGTGGATTTGTCCACAGATAACCCCACTTGGTGGTACATCTGGGCTCGTTTTCCACCCGGTTTCGGATGGAGATAACCCCATGGCGCTTACCGTTCTCAGCATCAAAAATGCCAAGCCTCAAACCAAGGCCTACAAGCTCTCTGACGAGCGTTCGCTCTTCCTTCTCGTGATGCCAACCGGCGCCAAGTACTGGCGCCTGCGATATCGGTTCCTCGGCAAGCAGAAGACGCTGGCCCTTGGCGTCTGGCCCGACGTGGGCCTTGCGGAAGCGCGGGAGAAGCGCGACGCGGCGCGCAAAATGGTGGAGGAAGGCCGCGACCCGTGCGCGGAAAAGAAGCTCAGGAAGATCCGCGCGCAGTTTGACGCAGCGACGACGTTTAAAGCTGTCGCGGAGGAGTGGATCACGAAAATAACTCGGGAAGGCCGAGCCGACGTGACCCTCGACAAGGTGCAATGGCTGCTCGCCAAAGCCTACCCACTGATCGGCGACCGCCCGGTGAATCAGATTGAAGCGCTGGAGGTGCTGGCGGTCCTGCGAACGCTCGAGGCAACAGGCCGATACGAAAGCGCACGCCGGATGCGCAGCGTCATCAGTCGGGTCCTGCGCTACGGTATCGCCACAGGGCGGGCACAGCGCGACGTGGCGGCTGATCTACGCGGGGCGATCGTCGTTCCCAAGACGAGGCACTACGCCGCTATCACTTCGCCGAAGGCGGTCGGAGAACTGCTCCGCGACATTGAGCAGTTCTCGGGATACGGCATCACGAAGTTTGCGCTCCAGCTGTCTCCGCACGTTTTCGTCCGACCGGGCGAGCTCAGGAAAGCGGAGTGGTCAGAGTTCGATTTCGAGCGCGCTGTCTGGTCGATACCATCGGAAAAGATGAAGATGCGTTGGCCGCACCAAGTGCCGCTCTCCAGCCAGGTTCTCGAGTTGCTAGACAAGGTCCGGCCGCTGACTGGCCATAGCCCGTTTGTGTTTCCGGCCTGCCACAGCTGGAAACGGCCAATGTCTGAGAACACGATCACACTCGCGCTGCGCAGGATGGGCTATGGCCAAGAGGAAATGACCGCCCATGGGTTCAGAGCCATGGCGGCTACCCTCCTCAACGAAATGGGTATTTGGAACTCGGATGCCATCGAACGCCAGCTGGCGCATATGGAGAACAACGGCGTTCGGCGAGCTTATGCGCGCGGCCAGTATTGGGACGAACGTGTGCGCATGATGCAGTACTGGTCAGACTATCTCGACCAACTCCGTACCGGCGGACAGGTGCTGACTGTCGAATTTGCTAAGCGGAGACCGGTCTGATCGCGATTGGCCGAACCTGGGCCGATTGCGGACTGGCGGCTTGCAGCGTCAGCTCGGCCAAAAGCTGACATAACTCAGCTGGCTCCTAGCCAGCATCCCCTCAGCGTCGGCAACCGCAGCTACGTGGCCCAACTTCTATCGTGTCGGCCGCGCGATATGGTGAAGCACGGCATAGGACCGGATGCTAGGTGCAGATGAGCGGCAACGCGGCGAGGACTATTCCGACGATTGCGAGAACGAGCCCGATCACCGCGATCCAGGCGGGGATGGACACGGCGGGATCGGGCGAGCGCACATACCAGCGGAGCAAGCCCCAGAGCCCGACCTTGCGCAGCGAGAAATCGAGTTCGCCGCCCTTGGCGACGCCGAGGCGCTCGCGGATGTCGTAGGGCATGAAGATCGCGTCGTCGCGATCATGGCCGAGCAGCAGGACATCCAGTCCGCTGCCATTGGCATTGTTGGTCAGCCGCGCGACGCCATAGCGTTCGACTCCGGCGCGATGGCGGATGTTGAGGCGCACCAGCCAGCGGCCCACTTCGCTCGCCTGTGGTCCTTCGACACGAAGTTTGGGCATCCTCGTTCCCCCAATCAATAACCCTCAGCCGGTAACCTTCAGCGATGATAGGATTCCAGGAGTCGGGCCTCGTCGATCAACGTCGCGTCCGTGATCCAGTCGGGCGGGATACCCTCATAGAAGATCAGCCCGAAATCGACATGCTGCGTTCCCGGATCGAGAGCGGGATCATGCAGCCAATTGGCCCAGAACTGAAGGACGTGACGGACGAGGCCGGGCATTTCATCATCGCGAAGCCATCGCTCGGCGACATCGAGCGCGCGGTCTCCAGGCACTTCGACGGTAAACAGCACAGGCGACCGGCCCTCCTGCAAAAGCGCTCTCGCGCCCTTACCGAGCAGTTCGACCGCGACGGCCTGATCGAATTCCGATCCCTCGACGAGATAGTGATTGAAGGCGGTGAGCAATGCGCCGCGGGAGATCGTCAAATGAGCCTGCCCTTGCCGTTGCCCGAATTGGCCGTCGCCAAAGTCGCGAATCGCGGCGTCGAGTCCGACGCTGGCTTGCGCCCAACCCGGATGGCGCGAGAGTATCTGCGCGACCTGACCTTTGCGCGTCGCAGGATCGAGTGCCCTCAGCCCAGCAGTACGGACGGAGGCGATCTCCTCCGGTGAGAGCCGCGAGCCATGATAGGCGACGATCGTCTGGCGGCGCAGCCATTCGCGCGTTGCATCGACAAGGCCGTTGCGCTCGATCTCCTCGAGGACGATGTCGAGCGCGTCTTCGAGCCATTCGATCGGTCCCGCCGCAACGCGCTCGCGCAGCCCGGCCGGCACCAGCGTATCGAGCGCGGCGGACAGCCGCGGTGCCCATTCGCCGATAGTGTCAAAATCGAACTTCATCAGCCTCGTCTTCCCGGTGAAGCAGCGCGATATCGGCACGTCACATTGCCGTCCAACATATCGGAGGAACGCGCCGAAAATGAAGGCACGGACCGTTCCTGTTTGCCGTCACATCGATATTGGTGCCACATCTACCTATGAACTCCAGGCTCGATACAAGCGGCTATGATCGTCTCTTCGCGCTCGACACGCAGATGATCTTCGAAGCGCGTCCGCTGACCCAGCTCGACTGGTCAACGATCTCGAATGGCCCGATCCTGCTCTTGGTGCTTCCTCAGGTGAGCGCCGAGGTCGATGCCCGCAAACGCGATGGACGGCTTGGGCTGCGCGCGCGCAATCTCAATCGGCTCCTGGAGCCTTCGATCGAAAGCGGTGGCGCGGCAATGCTGACGGAAGAGCCGGTCCGGATCGACATTGCCTATGTCCCGGCGGGACGCATCGACTGGGAGCGTCTCGAGGATCTGGAGCGCGACAATGGCGACGATAGGATCGTGGCGCAGGCGATGCATGCGCTGGTCGACGATCCGGCCCGGGTCGAGGTGATGAGCTTCGACAGCCGGCCGAGAGCGGCGGCGCGCCGGCACGGCTTGAAGGCGATCAAGCCGGACGAGAGCTGGCTGCTCGACCCCGAGCCGTCACCGACCGATCGGCGGGTCGCCGAACTCGAACAGCGCGTGCGGCTGCTGCAGGCGAGCGAGCCCCAGTTGCGCATCGGGATCCGCATGCTGCACGAGCCCCCGCTTGTCCGCTTTCGCCTGGCACCGCTTCCCGCCGAGACCGTCGATCCCGTGACGCGGATGATCCTCGCCAAGCACCCGCGCCAACATACAGGCGGGTTCATGGTGCATGGGCTGCACACCAATAGCCACTATGACGAGGACTATGACGACTATGCGGCGGCGCTGAAGGCGATCGATGTGCCCAACATCCATCTCGGAGTGGCTCGTCAGTTCTCGCAATATGGTTTCGAGGTCACCATCGAGAATGTCGGCGTCCTGGCTGCCGAGCATGTCACCGTCGAGCTGCGCTCGGGGAATGCCGTACTGCATGACAGGCCGTACGTCGTCGACGTCTTCGGGCCGCCGCCGCCGTCCACGCAGAGCGACTTTCTGACCAATATCCCCCGCCTGTCGCACAACCTGGCGCGGATCGACCGCACGAGTTTCGGTATCGAGGAATCTGAGGATCCCGATGTTCAGATCGAGTATCGTTGCCAGGATTTCCGGCATGGCCGCGTCCAGACGCTCACCGCGGTGATCGAGCCGATTGAGCGTACCGGCGAAGCCGCACATATCGAGGTGCGAGTGACCGCCGGCAATATGCGCGGCGAGGTGGTCGAGCGGCTTATCGTTCCGGCGACCGATCGGGAGCGCCCGCTCGGCGAGCTGATCGACCTGGACAATCTGCAATTTCGCGAAGCGCCGCCAATCCGCGATTTGCTACTGCCGCTGTTGCAAGGCGACGACAGCGATGAAATCGGGCGGTTCCGCAATGACGGAACTAGGCGAGAATAGCGCTGGGTTTTAATCTGCATTGTCGACGAGGGCCGTTCGTATCGCCTCCCGCTCTCGCCTGAGGCCCTTACCGCTTGCGCTTGTCGAGCTCGCGCGTCAGCCACGGCGACAGACGATCGGCATCCGTGGTCGAAAAGCCCGCACCGCTGGGCATGAATCCGGTGAACACGGTCCCGGCGTCGATCATGCGCACGGTGTGGTCGTCGATCCAGGCGAGCATCCGGCGTGCTACCATGTCGGCGATCAGGGCGTCCGGATCGATCCCTTCCTTTGCAACGAAACCGCGGAATTCCGCATCCCGCACATCGATCGACCCGAGGCGGGCGAGCTGGAGCTGAATGACCATCTCGCAGGTGTCGACGGCCTCGGGATCCCAGCTCGGTGCCGGAGCCGCCGCCATCTCCTTCTTGCTGAGCGGATGATAGTTGTAGCTCCAGCCGAGCGTCTCGCCGTTGCGGCCCAGCCGCGCGTCGAGGAAGGGCGCGAGCCGCTCCAGCTCGAGATCATCGTCGGCGGGAAAGACGTCGCCGAACCGGTCTCCGAGCTTGGTCCAGAGCAGTTCGATCAACAGCCGGAGCGGATTTTCGGGATTGGAGACCAAAAGGTGCCACCAGCCGTCGTTCAAGGGCGCGACATAGGGATGCCCGTCCATCTTGAGGATCGAGTTGGAGCCCGCGACGATCAGATTGGGCATCGACGATGCCCCGAACCCGGCGGCGAGCCCTCCCTGGTCCTGCAGATACCCCAGCAGACCCTTTCGCAGGCCGTGCTCGTCGACATAGCCATGATAGCCGAGGATCACCCGTACCGGGGCGAGCTGCTCGGCCAGCATCGTATGGAAGATGTAGTTCAACTCGTCGGGAAGCGCGTCGACGGCTTCAATCGATCGGGGATAGTGGCCAGTCGTCTTGGCGAAGGCGCGAAAGCTTGGGCCGGCGGCGACCTTCACGCCGTTCTGAACATGGGCTTCCGACATGTGTTTGATGGTTCGCAGCTTCCCGAAGGCGTCGGCCAGATCATCGGCGTATAGCGTCTTCTTCACCTCGAACACGGCAATGACGTCGGCGATCGGCCAAACGAAATTGCTGGTGTAGGGTATCTGCCGCCCTTCGCCGGTGACGATCATGGCATCGATCTGCGGACTGAGTATACCGTCCACGCCTTCGATGAACCCGTCGACGACGCGGACGTCAAGCTCGGCCGGGATGGCGCGATCGAGAATGTCGCGGGCGAGCCCCTCATACATCGCGCCGATGGTCGGGCCGTGCTTGACAGGTTCCTCGTCTAGCTCGGCGGCTTCCTTCACCATGAGCTTGCGCAGTAGGTCGGCGATGGTCTTGATCATGCAAACTCTGACCTTTCGGGTTCCATTCGACGGTATCGCGTCCGGACTGCGGTTTGGCCACCGCCAAGGCGGTCGCTGTCAAGTGATCGGCTTGCGAAACATCATGTTGGAGAGCCGCCAAAGCGCCATCAAGCCGGCCGCGCAGGATGATAATTCCATCCTCCCATCCCCGATAGTCCGAAAGTACCGCGGCCAACTGCTAGCTCCCGTCGAGAACATGTCGCACAGGAGAAGTGCTCGAAAGGAGCCGTTCCGCCTTCCGCCGATCGCATCGATCGACGCCTTCGAACGGACGGTCGCTTTCAAGATCATCTTATGGCCAGACGATTGGCCGACATTGGGGCGCAAAGCCCGCGGGACGAAATACGAGCAAGCGCGCCCTAGATCGTAAGATGACCACGACGCACGGCCGAGTACATTGGAACAGGACGTGAATTCCGGCACAATGCCGGCATGGCTACCACACCTCCAACAGTTCCAAAGAAAAAGCCGATGCGGGCCGGCGGTCGGGCGACCGAAGCCGGCATGGCGTTCCAGGCCGCAGTGGCGACTTGGTTCGCGGTCCACATTCTCGCGCGGTTACCCGTAGGCGGCCGCTTCGGCATCAACAACCTGGCACTACCAGTCGCCATCAGACTGGAGACCGGCACCGGCCTCGACGACATCGAGGTCACCCAGTCTGACGGTGGCGCGCTGCACATCCAGAGCAAGACCTCGGCCACGCTCGCCACCGGCGATAAGGCGCCGCTGACCAAGACAGGCGCTCAGCTCGCCGGCTGGATGTCGGAGGCGAAGACGTCCGGTGGCGCGCCCGACCCCACCCGCAACGCCGCGGTACTGGCGGTCAGGTCCGACGCCGCACGAACCCTCGACGACCTCGAGGCCGCCTGTCGGGCTTTCGATCTTGGCGGTGGCTGGACCGTCACCAGGGACCAGCGCAACGTCGCGCAGCGCACAGCGCTAGACGCGCTCGGAACGATTGTGACCACGGCTTGGACTACCCTGACAGGCTCGCCGCCCACGGACGCTGACCTCTCGGAAATGGCGCGTAGCTTCCACATCGCCCGCTTCTCGATGGATGAAGGTGGCGCCGACTGGCGCGAGGCTTCCAAGCTGCTTGGACGCCACCTCTACGGAAGCGATGCCGCAGGCGACAGTCCACTGCGCGACCTGCGCGGGATCATGCGCGACCTCATCGGCAACGGCGCGCCGGCGGACCGGGATGGCCTCCTCCGTGCGCTCCGGCTGCGCGGGCACGAAGACACGGTAGCTCCCCGGTACGAAACGGACGTCGCCCGGCTCCGCGACGCTACCGAGGTGGAACTCTCCCGGCTCGGCGTCCATGGCCAGCTACCGGTCGGGGGCGGCATAACGATCACCCGCGAGAGTGATGCACCGCTGACGGCGGCGATGGCGTCCGGTTCACTGCTGGTGGTGGGTGAACCGGGTGCCGGCAAGACCGGAGCCCTTGTCCACGCGGCGAACTCGCTGGTCGCCAGTGGCGCGTTCGTGGTCTTCCTCTCGGTCGACCGTTTCCCCGGCGTCGCCATCACCGCCGACCTGACTTCCGAGCTGCGCCTGGAGCACGATCTCGTCGAGGTTTTGGCAGCCGTGCCCGGGCTGCAGCCGAGATACTTGATCATCGATGCACTCGACGCTGCGCGGGGAGGCCCCTCGGAGGCCGTGTTCGCGACATTGATCGAGAGGGCGAGAGCGGAACTCGCGGACGATTGGGCCGTAATAGCGTCCATCCGCACCTTCGACCTGCGCAACGGCCGCCGCTATCGCGCCGCCTTCGCGGGCGCACCCGCCGATGCCGCGCATTCGGACTCCACCCTGGGCACGATCCGTCACTTCTCCATACCGCGGCTCGCAGAAGCCGACCTTGCCGCAGCAGGGGCTGCCTCCGCCGAGATCGCGGGCCTCCTCTCCTCAGCCTCATCAAACCTCGCCGAACTGCTGCGCAACGTGTTCAACTTGTCGCTCGCGGCCGAGCTACTCGCGGATGGCACCAATCCCACCGGATTCTCCGGCATCGGGACGCAGTCCGCACTGATAGACACCTATGAGGACCTCCGCATGCCGACCACGGGCATGACCCAGGCAGCGGCCGAGGCGGTTTCGACGATGACGGCCAGCAGGCGGCTTGCGGTCCGCAAGGTGGACGTAAAGCACGGCGACCTCGACAAGGTCATACACGCCGGCGTGCTGGCAACGGCCGAAGACCTCGTGAGCTTCGCCCACCACGTGCTCTTTGACCACGTCGCAGGCAGGTACCATCTCGCTTGGCACGACCCCGATCGTCTGATCGCCCAGCTCGAGGGTGATACGTCAGCCGCACTCCTTCTCGCCCCGGCGCTCCGGTTCGCGGTCGAGCGCATATGGCGCAACGACACGCCGGGTCGCCCGCAGAGTTGGAAGTTCGTGAGCGGCATCTTCTCCGCGAAGACGGTAGACCCTGTGCTCGGCAACGTGGCCCTGCGCATCCTCGCTGAGAACGTGAGCGAGGTAGGTGATCTCGAAGCCCTGTTCGACCGTGTGGCCGACAACTCCGAGGACGAGGCGCTCATTAGCCTCCTAAGCCGCCTCAGCCGGTTCGTGGCAATGGAGATCGACGCATCTCGCACAGTGACTTTGGAACGCGCGATCGCCTGGGCGACCCTCGCAGGGAAGCTGACGAGCACCAAAAGCCTCCCGGTAGTAGATGCGGCCCGCGTCCTGATGCACACCCTGTTCGATCATGCCGACCTCTCCGACGGTACGCTGCTCGGCATTTTCGGACGCGCCGCGCGCACCATGCTCGAATTCGCCTGGTCGAAATCGCCGCCGCTGCAGACCACGGGCGGCAGCGCTATCAGATTCGTCGGAAGGAGCTTCGCGGCCGACGTCGCGTCTTCACGGGCGCTCCTCGACAGGATCCTGCGAGAGCCGCACTTCTCGCTGCGCGCCGATCGCGAGGCGCACTGGCTCACCGAGCAGATCCTGCCGATCGCTGAGGCGGATCCTGCCTTCGCGGCCGAAGTGTACAGGTGCATCTACGGCCAGACGATCACGGACACCACCACGTCCGCGTTCGGCGGTCACCGCAGCCGCATAATGCCGCTCTCCTCGAACCGGCGGCAGGATTACGAGCACTCCCGATGGTATCTGGGGAAGTCGGTCGGGAAGTTCCTCGCGATCTCACCGGAGCATGGAACGCGTGCTGTTATCGACGCCGGCGTCGGCAATGCCAGGACGCAGGGATACGCCGAGCCGGAAGACCCCGAAATTGTCGACCTCGGTACCGCGAAAGTCGAGCTCCGCGGGGTCGACGTCGAGTTCAACGCATGGGACGAGAAGGACGAGGACACGCCGGGGCGCGAGGACGACGTCCTGGAAAACTTCGTCAAGTTCCTGCGTAACTGCGACGTCGACGCCTTCTCGGCGAGCGTCGCGGCGGCATCACGCGACTATGTGACGGCTTCGGTCTGGAACAGGATCCTCGGCGTCGCGAGCGAACGCGTCGCCGAGGTAGGAGATCTGGTCTGGCCGGTGATGGCCAAGCCGGACCTCATCGAGAACGGCGACACACTCCGCGACGCCGTTCGCTTCGTCGCCGCCGCGTGGCCTACGCGGACGCCGGAGCAACGGGAGCGTTTCGAGACGATGGCGCTGGATGACACACTTCGTCCGGACGAAAAGCAGCAAAAGCGGTGGCGACACATCTTTGGCCGGTTGTTCGCGCTGATCCCCGAGGGGATGATTTCACTCGACGCCACACGCGAACTTCGCCGGCAGATGGAGAAGGACGGAGAGCTCGAGGAGAACCGGCCGGTACGCAGCTTCTACAGCTCGTGGGGCGGCCACGACGACTGGGAGCTTGAGCAGTTGCGCCGGGACGGCGTGGATGTGGACGCCGGCCCCAACAAGACCATCCTGGATGCGTCGAATGCGCTGGACGCCAAGTACAAGGCCAGTCCTAGTGGAAGCGAAGCGTCGGTGCTGGCGGCGCTTTGGTCGGACGCCGTGGCGCTGACGGCGTTAATGGATGCCAACCCCGGCCTGCACGAGCAGGTCGATCGATCCGCCTGGGGCCACATCGCCAACGCGGTCGAGCGCGTCGCGTCCAGCCCCAATTACCGTCCGGGCGCGGATGGGCTGCCGGACCTGGACACGATGTTCGCGCTGCTCGGCAGGTTGTCGGCGAGCAAGTATCCCGAACCGAGCGGAAAAGAGGAATGAGCATAAGCTGGGGTAACTTGTCTGTGAGAGTATACGCAGCGGACGCATGGGTCTCTTTGGCGCCGAGGTTCGCCGAGGAACGACCGGAGATCGTAGATCAGATCGAGGCGATCCTGGAGGATGTCGAGCCCGCCGTGCGACTGCAGGCGGCGCAGAACCTTCAGGTCATCTGCAAGGCGGCGCCCGACCGCATGTGGGAGATGGGCGCGAGGATCGCCGCCAGCGAAGTCGACGATGAGGTGCTGATCGCCTATCTCAACCGGTCCCTCCGACGGTTCAGCCATGCCGCACCCGAGCGCTGCGAGGCGATCCTGACGACGGCCAAGGGTCGGTTGGACGAGTTCGACCGAAAGGAGGGTGCCCGGGACCGCTTGCAGGAGTGCCTCGGGGGCTGGGCCGCGCAGCTCGACGCGGGCCAAGGCAGGCCGCTCGCGCGCGCATGGCTAAAGGAGTGGTCAGCGGAACCGGAGCAGTTCCAGGACGCGCTCAACGCCTACACCTCATGCCTGCGCGGCACGTTCTTCAGCCGGTATGCCGCCGACGCCGAGCAGGGCGACAGGGACATGTGCGACCGGGCTCAGGAGGGGCTCGCGATCATCCTGCGCCCGGCGCTGGCATCGTCGGCCACCCATCACGCCACGCTCATGTCGGACGCCACGGACGAGGAGAAGAAGGCGGCCGGCAAGCGCTACAGCGCTGCGGAGCACGTCATCCACCACGCCATGAACCAACTCTACTTCGGTGCTGGCGCGCGGGCTGACGACAGGGAGGACGGACCGGGCCTCAATAATAGCGCGGCGAAGGCGCGCTTCCTCGTGGACTATTCGGAGATCCTCGCACTCCTCCAGCAGTCGCGTGAACCCGCCACGCTCCATCACCTGATCGAGCTGTACGAGCATCTGATCCCGGGTGACCCGGTCGTCGTCTTCAAGGCGGTCCACGCGATCCTGACCGGGATTGGCGCGGAGGAGGGCTACCAGTTCGAGAGCCTCGGCAGCACCGCCGTTGTGAAGGTGGTGAAGCGATACATCGCTGACCATCGCGGCATTTTCGATGACCCCGCGCGGCGAGCGATGCTGGTCGAGATCCTGCAGCTCTTCTCCGAGGTCGGATGGACCGACGCGATCAGGCTGCTCTACGACCTGCCAGACCTGCTGCGATAGCTAAAAGGGACCGTGGGTCACCACGAACGCTCTAATTGTCGGACACAACTTCGGGGTCCGTCAAGGCCGTACTTTCCCTTGTTCGCGCCGCACCAAAGGGGCGGTTGGGAAAACCTCACTCAACGTCCGCTTTTGGGGACAGCGCAGAGTTCAACGAATGGCCGAGTTTAGGGCGCAAAGCCACCGTCAAAGATCATCCTCCCGACGCATACATCGCTTCGATGATGATTGTGACCATTGCATCCTCGGCATTCACACGAGTTTTTTCGTGCGTCGACGCGAGATCATGCCGGATATCATAAGGCAGGTCCGCTACAGCCGCCGTCATGATTCCGCGCGCCAGTGATGGATGGACGGCAGCTGCAAGCCGCTGCGAGAACGCGACCGCTGCCATCGACGTGCGACCGCAACCAACTAGCGCCCGGATACCGTCCAGTGGCAGTAGCGTGATCGCGCCGATCTTGATCGTCTCGATCTCGCCGGCGGCAATGAGTTCATATAGTTTCGACCGTCCGATCCCAGTGATCCGACACGCCTCTGCAATTCGGACGGTGAGCGGTTCGATGCGAGTGACTTGCTCGGTCTGAACCTTTGCCATGAGTCTATCCTCCTTTTCCGGGATTGCGACCGCTCAGGCGCGCGTCGTCGCGTGCCAGGATCTGACCGACCAGCTGCACAAACTGATCGTAGCGAAGCTGACCGAGTTGACGCGTCTCTGCATCGAATGGCGGCTGATGCGCCGTAAGGGTCAGCTGATGGCGGACGAACAGTCCGATCACCTCGGTTACGAAATCGAGCTTTTGCTCGATACGATCGGCACTGCGGCTTTGACGGTCGAGGCGAACGCCAAACCGGTCGTCGAGCTCATGACCTGCCCGACGCTCAAACCATGCAGTGAGCGCGTCTGTGAGGATCGATGTCTTCGACGAGCCGGGTTGCGCCGCCAGCGCATCGAGCTTCGCGGTCAAGTCGTCCGGGAGATAAAATTGGTGGCGGGTCTTAGCGGTCTGCATGAGCGCAGGTTCGGCTTTTGGGATGCAAGCGAACAGGGTCCCGCTGGTGCCGGAGCGTACATTTCTGGGGTCCCTCAGAACGAACCGATCTCCGGCCCTGCTCGCCCACGCCCAAATGTCCAGTTGATCGAGCCTGCACGATCAATGCCTGAAACATGGCGACCAAGCTGTTTGTCGAGCACTTGCCGCCACGGCACGAGCGTAAACTCGCGCGACTTCTCGATCACCGCGAACCTCGCCGAACCGACCTGCACTGGCTTGCGGTAAATGCCCTCGACCCGCCCGCCGCGATGCTCGGCAAAGTTGAGACCCAGCTCCTGCGAAAGCTGCGCCGCGACCTGCCGTAGCTCCCGCTGGCGCAGTTCCGCGATCAGTCCCGCGCGCAACTGAACGCCGTCGCCTTCTCTCGACGCCAGCCCCTGCTCAATCAGCCATTGTTGTCGGAGCGCCAGCGCCTTGCGAACTTCGGCCCCGAACCCCGCCCCGAGCTTCTCCGGAACCGGGGCGACCAGTTGCTCATCGAGCCAGGTCGCACCGTCGCGGCTCGCTAAGAGGGCGAGCGGCTCAGTCGAAAGCGCGTCGATGCTGACGGGCTTGGATGCGGCGGCGGCGTGCTCGAACGCTCGCGCGCGATCGAGATGATCTGGCGCGATGGTCCAGCTGCCGTCTTGCTGACGCTCGACACCTGTACCGGCACGGCGCATCGCTTCGAGCCGCCGCACATGCGCTTCGGCAAAGCGCCGCGTCGCGGTTGGATCGTGGAGCAAGTGCTGCTCGACACTGTAGATCCCGCCATTGCTGGCAGCGACCTCTGCGATAACTTGGTCCGCCGGGCGTAGGGCGACAGCCACTGGGTTCACCCGCACTATCCCTGACGGCGTTGACGAGAATGGCCCCTCGCCCATCTCGACATAGTGGCTGCGCCCGTCGGTAGCGGCGATGATCGCATACATTCGATCGCCGTGCTCGTCGGCCAGCCCGCGGGTAACGATCCTGCCGATCAACGGTTCGCCTTTGGTCGGGTCATAGATCGCATAGTCCTGCGGCTGCACCTCGGACGCATCGCGCTTCATCTGCTCATGCATCAGCGCGATGATGTCACCACGTCGGCCCATCGCTCGCAGCGTCGGTTCGAGTGCTGCGTCGAGCCGGTAGCGACCGCGTTCCTCCTCAAACGCCAGCCCCATCCGCGCAAGTGTGCCCAGTCGCCCCGCGCGGAGGCTCTGCTCGGTGCTGTCTGGATGCCACGCCGACACGAGCCCGTCGGCGTCGCGTGCGCGCAGCAGCGCGCGATCGATCCCGGTGAACCGCTCCTGGTCGATCTCCCGCCGGCTCGCGTCGAGAATTTCCCGGTTGGTCCGGGGGCCAAGGTCTAGATTGACCAGCTCGGCCGCGCGCATGGCCAGGCCCCGGCTCATATATTCGCGCGCGATGATCAGATTCTGGCCGCGATCATCGGTGCCGCGCACCAGGACATGGCTGTGCGGATGACCGGTGTTGAAGTGATCGACTGCGATCCAGTCGAGCCGGGTGCCAAGGTCGGCTTCGACCTGCTTCATCCAGCGCCGCACCAGCGGCTTCAGATCCTCATATTGAGCGCCGTCTTCCGGCGCGACAATGAAGCGGAACTGGTGACGGTCGCCTGCACCCCGCTCGAGGAACGCCTTGCCATCGACAGTATCGCGCTGCGCGCCGTAAAGCGAACCACGCCCGCCCTCGCGTGTGGTGCCATCGCGCTGCAGATAGCGCAGCTGGGCGACCGCCGCGCTCATCTTTCCGGCGAGCTTTACGAAGCGTGCCTTGACCACAACCCGGCGCGCGCGCGAACCGGCGTAGCGATCGGATGAACCGAGCACCCTGCCGATGCCGGAGCCGCGCCCAATCCGGCTGCCGTCGAACCGGCGGGCTCGGGGGCCGCCTAGGCGCTTAGCCCCTCCCGCCAGATTGACTGCCTTGCGCAGCCTGTGCGCGAGCGGTCGATCATGCCCTGCTCGGCCCAACCACAGCTCGAATTCATCATCGGCCATCACCGCTGTCCTCACGCAAAATGCGCGATGAGGGAGCAGAGATCAGTCCATTCAAGGGCCTCCAAGCCTGTCTCGCGGCAAGCCCGCACAAATGCTGATAAAACTAGCGGTCGGTCTCGCGAATGGAGGCGGTGCTGTGGACCGACGCCTGTCTGCCTCCATAAAAAACGACGTGCAGACGCCACTTTGCGCGCCTCTTGGAGGCGGCGCCTTTATCTTGCCTTACACAGTCCCTCGCCCCCTCCCGTCCATAATTATCCCAAGCGAGCACTGGCGAAGACAACTCTCACCCGATAAACATCCAAAATGGATCAAATCAGAGGTGTGCAAATGGACGACGAAGCTCCGCTCAACGCCGTTGAACTGGCAGCTGAACTGACGATTGCATGGCTCGGAAATCCCAATACACGCGTTGCCGCCGACGAGGTTCCGGCGTTCCTCAAGGCCATGCACGACGCGGTGACCGGCCTCGAAAGCAGCGCTTCGGCGGGCGCTGAAAGCGCCCCAGAGGCTGCTGCGCAGGAAGACTATCAGCCTGCCGTTAGCGTGCGCAAATCGCTCGGTTCACGCGAACACATCATCTCAATGATCGATGGCAAATCCTATCGCACATTGCGCCGTCATCTTTCGACACATGGCCTCACGCCTGACGAATATCGGCAGCGCTACAACCTTAAACCCGATTATCCGATGGTTGCTCCGGCTTACTCGGAAGCCCGCCGCGAGATGGCCAAAAAGATCGGACTTGGCGCCAAAGGACGTGCCAAGCGCGCACCTGGGAAAAAGATTTGAGCACGTTCTGGCGCGCTGGCCGAACGCGCGCCGCGCGATCGCAACGCCCCGAAGCTACCGCCAGCGCTGACCCGTTAGCGGCCTGTCGGCTAGCGACCCCATTGCGGACGCTCATACCCCCGCCGGATGCGCTTAATCATCGCGCATCGCGCGGATCGCTCCATCTTGGATCCAGAAGGCCGACGACGACTAGGTATGTTGGCGCTCCCAGATTGCTGAAAAGCCGGATTTTGGAAACTAGGTAGCGAACGCCCTCCACCGTATATTCATGCAAGGTGAAGTGATACTTGAACTGATCTCCGACAGGATTTTCGATTTTGGCGAACGTTCCGACTAGTGTTGAAGGGTCGATATCTTCGCGTAGTATTAGATCTATTACCAGGGGCTTAAAGTTGTTGAGGCCGATCCTCGCAATCGCGTCCGCATAAGCGATCTTCGCTAGCATCCTAGTGAGGCTCCACCCGTCTATCGAGTTGCTTGCGAAGGATTCCACTCCATATCGTGTTTTCAGAAGCTCGACGTCCCATCCTATCGTTCGCGCCCAAGGAAGAGTATTGCGCCCGACCATCTCAGGGAACCGTGCGACCGTCGGCCCGGCGAATATGGGCAGAATGATCGTCACCGGGTAGTGCTCCACGTCAACCATGACCTTGGCGCTCTCCTCACCGTTGACGCAAAACAGTGGAAGCTTCTTGGGTCGGCTTTTCGATCGGGAGGGCAACTTGAATCGTTCCCTCAGGCCACGGAAATTGCCCCGAAGCACTTTAGCCTCAGTCGCGCCAGTGATGGCGGCGCATGCTCGGCAGCTTGACGCAGGCAGAATTAAGCTGTTCCCTCCCAAGCCGAAGGGGAGGATGTGTTCATCCTCAAGCTTTTCGTCAGACCCACAATAGATGCAACGTCCGACGGGCGCGTATCGAGTGATCTCAACCATCTGCTCGGTATGTAGGTCTCTCGGCGATGGTGGCAATCAGGCCGCTCGACGCAACGACCGCTTGCCACCCAGAAGCTGTCGTCTCCAAACGTCCGCTTAGCCGGATCAGCTCGCGGCGACGGCCTCCTCAAGCTCCCCAATACGCCCCTCGCACGCATCACTGACCAGCTTCTGAAGCAACTCGATACGTTCCGCGAGCCACTCCAGTTCCTCCGCCGTGATCCGGTAGTGCGGCGAGTAGCGGGCATTCACATAAGCCTGCCGCAGCAACTCGAAACACCGGTTGGCGAATCGCGTATCACGCGGCCAGACCTGGATCAGCTCGGGGACCAACGGCTCAGCCTGGCTGCGCAGGAAGTTCAGCTTGTGCGACTTGGGGCTGTAAAGCGACAGAGTTAGCAAGACACAGTGGTACAACCGCTCAGCTGCTTGATGGAAGACGAAAGCAGCCTCATTGAGGTTCTGCTCTGTGATTGCCAAGCGGCCCATGCTTAGGAACGCTGCAGAGCTCGGATACCACTTGTCGAAGTATGCTCGCGCCTCTTTGAGCGCCGCTGCAGGTGTAAGCGGACGCGAATTATCGAACGCGTGTCCGTCCATCTCGTACAGCACGACCCCATCGCGCACGATGTCTACGAAGAATGGGCGGCCATGCTGAAGCTGCTCGTTCACGTCCCGCAGACTGTGAACGATGAAGTTGACCGGCGCTGAAATGCGCTTGGCGATGGTCACCTCTCGGGTGAGGTGCTCGTCCGCCTTGGCCCAGAATTCTAGCGTGTCGGTGAGGCGTTCGTCGCTCACTACCACGAGGATGTCATAGTCGGAGAAATACCCCCCGACCGGGTCCTCGACCCAGTCGCCGCGCGCATGCGAGCCGTAGAGGATGATCTTGAGGATGCGCCCCTGCTTCTTCCACTTCTGCGTCGCGAGCGCGGTTGCGTCCTCGAACTCGGCGAACAATAGCTGCACGACGCGCTCAAGGTCGCGGCGCTTGCGGTCCGGGAGATGATCGAGGCTGGTCCTCATAGGTCCTTCCTAGCGAGCGAGCGCCCGTGCGCAAACACGGACCCTCGACAGAATTATCGGAAACGCCACCAGCGTCTTTGCCGCCGGTTCATGCGCCGGGCGATTGTCACGAGTGCGCGTGCAACTTCTCGCTCGACCTGCCCAACCGAAAGGCCGGTGCGCTCTGCGATCTCGACATAGCTCAGGTCGTCGAGCCGGGCGGCGAGGAAGATTTCACGCTGCAACCGGGGCAGCTTGCGAACGGCTCGTTCGATCCGCTTGGTGGTTTCTGGATTGGGATCATCGGTCATGATGTCCTCCAGCACAGTGGGGGAAGTCTGGCGGCGCGGTGGCCGCCAGACAGTCAGGCTGCGTGACGCAGCGGCTCGGATTCGGTCGCCCCTGCCAGTTCGGCGACCTTGGCCGCCCGGCTGACGGTCGCGACGCCGCCGCGTTCGGTGTAGGCAGCTGGCGGGAACGCCATCCATTTCGGCACCCAGTTCTCGACCTTTGCGCGTCCGTTCTCGCCATTGAGGCAGTCACGGATGATCGTGCGCTTGACCTTGCCGGTCGCGGCCTCGTTCGCTTGCGACACGCTCTCGCCCGCCACGTCCGCCAGCACATGCTGCAACACCTCGCGGTCGCGGATCAGATCGAGCAACGCATCGTCACCCTGCCAGACCTTGGCCATGTCGGTGCCGAGCATCGGACCCAGAACCTCGACCAACGCGCTGCCCGCCTCAAGCGTCTCGCCCATGACGATGGCGAGGATGTCCATCAACGCAGGATCGGGAACCGCGATCAGCTGCACGAACAGTCCCGCCACGCCATGCGGGCCGTCATAGCCGCCGGTGACGGTCGGCGTCTCGGGATCGAACCCGAGCAACGCCAGCACCGCGCGGCGCTTCTCGTCGAACGCGGCTTCGGATGCGCTGCTCTCAACGCTTTCGGCAATCGCATCACTGGCGGCGCGCTGCGCTTCGATCCGAACGTTCCACAAGGGCGAACCGGCGATGAGGTGCGCCACCATCAAGCGCAGTGCCAGCGATGGACGGGTCGCAAGGTCCGCGCGCACCGCCGCATCCCGGTGGAGGTCGATATAGTTCTGGATCGGTGCGCTGACCTCGGGCCGGATCGGCTTCTCGACCGCCTCGCCCCGCTCCAGCTTCCGGGCTTCCTTGGTTGTTACGTACCCTTCATGGAAAGTGACATCGCCCCCATGCCCGACGCTGATGAACACCTTGCCGCCCTGCTTCTTGGACCGGCGCTCATGCTCCCAGCTGTGGAAATAGTCGCCGCGCTCCAGCACCACGACCTCGCTCCACCCGGCCTCGCGATACGCCTCAACCCGCTGCGCAATCTCGGCTTCCTGCGCCGTCCAGAATGCCTCGACGCTCGCGAAATAGCGCTCGTCACCGAACAGGTCGGACACGATCTCGCCCTTGTAATCGGCAAGGTCGAACAGCGCGGCATCGCACAGGATCGAGGTTCCGCCGAACAACCATGATTTGAGCTGCTGCCCGGCTGGCGCGCGCTGCTCCGGGTCATCGACCAGCGCCAGCCAGTCACGCTGCTGCGCCTTGCTCGCGAGGGTCAGGTGACGGACGGTCACCGCGTCGATCTGCTCGTGGCAGTAGAGGTTGCGGATGCGCGGCAGCAGATTGCCGAGCGCCAGCGTGCGCTTCACCTGCACTTCGGTGAGGCCGAAGGTGAGCGCGATGTCCTCGGGACTGCGACCCTCGCGGATCAGCCGGGTGAACGTCTCCCATCGCGTCACCTCGTCGGGATCGAGCCGGGCGATGTTCTCTATCAGCGAGGCTTCGAGCGCCGCTGCGTCGTCCCCCGCATCCATGATCGCACACGGCAGCGCGTCACTTCCACCGCCCTCTCCGGCGACCGCGAGCGCCGCATGATAGCGCCGCTTGCCCGCAACGATCTCGTAGGTGTCGGGCGATCCGTTCTGCCGCACGATTAGCGGAACCAGCACCCCGCGCGCCCGCACAGAGGGCAGGATGTTGGTGAGGTCGGGCACCTTCTTCACGCCCCGCATATTGGCGGTCGAGACAGACAGGTTGGCGAGGTCGATATGCTTGAGTTCCATGGTCACTGCTCCTTCTTCCTGAACCGCACCGGCCCCGGCGAAGGGGGTGGGCGGCAAGGAGCGGACTGGCAGTCCCGCCGATCGGAGGCGGGCTGCACCCGCAGGGCTGCAACGCAGTGGAAGACCCGGCGTAGCCGGGTTGCGGCCCGCCGCGGCGGGACTAGAAGGCAGCGACGCCCACCCCCCTTGGCCGCGGCCGAGACCAACAACGCCAGCGCAACGCGCTGACCGCAGCATCCAAGCGCCAAGCGCTTGCCGCTCCGCCAGGAGCCCCAAACACGCACTCTCGAAGCCGGACGGCCGTCGCGGCGGCGTGCGCGCGCAGCTGTGCGCCAGCCGCCGCCGCGCCCTCCAGCCGGATCGAGTGTGCCACGCGACGAACAAAGACGCCGCGGACCCTGGCGGCTTCGCAGAAGTCCGCCAGCGCACGCCCATCATCAATCGCGTTCCGTTTCCGGGCGGCTCCCGGTCCGCGTCAGCGATCGTCACCCGAATGGGCCGAGACCCTCAGCGGGCTCGGTCGCGCAGCACAGCGCGCGATAGAGCGCGCTCGCGCCGTGCGCGAGACGCTCCACACTCCCCTCGGCGCCTCCCGTAACTCATCGTCGACGCTTTGCAGCTGTCAGCAGTTGCGCGATAGACGCATCGATTTCGTCTCTGCTCCACGACTGTCGTCCGCCCAGCAGGATCGGGTTCGGCAACGTGCCCCTGTAAACCTCGCGTATGAACGCCGACTCCGAGAGGTCGAGATAGGCCGCCGCAGTTCGCTGGCGCATCATCTCAGGCCAGTCCGGAAAGCGCAGGGCAATATCGCGATCCGGGGGCACTTAACGTCAGCAACTTCGAGGCCGACCACGCCGGCGACCTTGGCGGCGGCCTCGGCCCCCTTTTCGTTCGGTACCAGAGGCGGCGGCTTCTTCTCGCCGACGACCCTGGGTGGCGGCGGCGGCACCCACGGGTCAGGGTTCGTCGAAACACAGGCGTCAGTCCGCTGACGAGAGGATCCTTGATGCTGCTGTTCCGGTCGACAGGCTGGCGGTCAGATAGCGCGCGGCGCGGTCGATCTCAGGGAACATCGTCTTCTCGTTGATCCCGAGTTTGTCCAGATCTTCCAGGATTTCACCCTTTTTTTCGCCCACGACCGTCAGCCGTTCGATGGCGACGCCCGCGCGATTGCCATCGACGAGTTCCTGAACCAGGCCAAAGGCGAAAAACGCGCCCGCTTGAGCCAAAATGCGCTTGTTGCTCTGTTTCGGCTTCACGAGCACGATATCATCCAGATCGGTCGGGATGATCTCAGGCTCGAACGAGGCCTTCTCCTGCCTAACAAAATGAAGCAAACGCTTGATCGGAAGATGGGCGTTGAAAGCGTCCTGCGGAAGCGTGGTGTTGATCGTTTCTTTCAGATCATGGCTCAGTCGAGCGAGATTGGCGATGCAGCTCACCTTGTCGCTGTCGAAGTAGCGAAGGCGGTTTCGGTCGACGGTTAGGATGATCACCTCGCCGTCCGCCTCGACGGTCATGGTCTTGTACCGGGGATCGGTGGATCTGACCCGCTTCTTGGCGCTCTCGCATGCAAAGTAGAGCGCGACCAGCGGGTTCATCGACACGTCGAGCAGGCGCGTCGGCAGTGTGTAATGCTGCATCCTTACCAGCATCTCGAGCGCGCTCGAATCCGCGACAAAGTCTTCTGGATGCGCAGCGACGAGCTCTCTTAGCAACAGATGCTCGCTCTCGCGGGTGATCGGCCTGCGAAAGATTGAGGGAGAGAGGGTATAGATCTCATTGGCGTGGCCGCGATACGTGCTCAACCGCGCTGGGTCGCCGGCTCGCCCCAGGATGGCGGTCATGAAGTCGCTGATCGACGCTATCGGATCCATCCAGTCCCCCCGTTCTTGATCATGCGCTACTTGAATTCGCGCATGCCAGCGAGCGATTTTCGGTCCAATCAGAAATAATCGAGTTTCTCGCTCTCAGTCAGCAAGGCCTGCGAGCCTGAATTTACTCCAAATTGCTGCAACTAATGGTGGCGCTCCGCAGGGCGGCTGATAGGATCGCGGGCCAGGGGGGATTCTTGACGGCGCTTCGCTTTGTCGACTTGTTTGCTGGCCTGGGCGGTTTCCATGTGGCGATGGAGCGCCTAGGTCACCGCTGCGTCCTGGCATGCGAGATCGATCCAGACCTTCAGAAGCTCTATACGCTCAACTTCGGGGTCGCGCCTGAAGGTGACATTCGCTCGATCGCGCCGTCGGATATCCCTGCGCACGACATTTTGTGCGCTGGTTTTCCGTGCCAGCCTTTCTCGAAAGCTGGGCAACAGGCGGGGCTCGCCTGCGAACGCAATGGTGATCTAGCAAGCGTCATCATCGCATGGGTGCGCGCAGCCCGTCCGCGTTATCTGATGCTCGAGAATGTGCCGAACCTGCTTCGCCACGACGGTGGCAGGACGTGGCGATGGCTGAGCCAGGAATTGCGTCACGCGGGCTACTCGCTCGATGCCAAGGTCATCTCGCCTCACGAGCACGGCGTTCCCCAGATCCGCGAGCGTCTGTTCATCGTCGGCTGCCGTGATGGCCTCGACGACTTCGCATGGCCGGCGCCGTCCTCGCGTCCGACCGACGTGCGGGATGTGCTCGAGGCCGTGGATGGCATTGGGCACCGGCTAGCGCCGCGGGTGCTCGAGGCGCTTGAGACTTGGGATGCGTTTCTCGCCAGCTACCCCAGGAATCGGCGAAAGCCTTGGTTTCCGATCTGGGCGGCGGAATTTGGCGCAACCTATCCCTTCTCGACGATTGCTCCGCTCGCGGTGCCACGCGACGCGCTGCGAAGCTTTCGAGGCTCATTGGGTATTCCGATCGGAGATGGCACGGCCGAGGAGATGGCGCTCGCGCTACCCCCATACGCCCGAACTGACCGCCTGATTCCCGCATGGAAAGCGCGCTTCATCGAGCTCAATCGCGAACTCTATGAGCAGAACCGCAGCTGGATCGATCCCTGGTTGCCGCGGCTGCAGGGATTTGAGCACAGCTTCCAAAAGTTTGAATGGAACTTCGATGGCAGCGAGCGCTCGCTTTGGAATACCGTCATCCAGCTGAGAGGCTCGGGCATTAGGGCGAAGTCGCCGAACTCGGCGCCCGCGCTGGTCGCTGCAACCTCAAGCCAAATCCCGATCATCGCCTGGGAACGTCGCTATATGTCCGCGCGCGAGCGCGCCCGCCTGCAGGATCTGGGCAGCCTCTCGCATCTCCCAAAGGGGCAAGCTGCGGCCACGCGCGCGCTTGGCAACGCGGTCAATGCCAAGGTTGCAGAGCTTGTGGGCCGCAAGCTGGTCGGCGCCTCTCATTCATTCATCGCTGCGGCGTAGGGAAGCACATGCCCAAGATTGAGCGGATCAACATCAGGCCGGGCGTCAGCATGCTGTCAGTGCTCCCCCACCTCAACTACAAGCCCTGGTTCGCGCTTGGCGAGTTCGTCGACAACGCACTGCAGAGCTTCCTGACGCGCAAGAGCGAACTGCGCCAGGTCGAGGGCCGCAAGTTCGTGCTCTCAGTCGACATCGACATCGATTATGCGGCGCAGCGGATTGTCGTGCGGGACAATGCCGGAGGCATTGAGCATGCGGCCTATCCGCGTGCTTTCCGGCCTGCCGAGGCACCGACAGACGCGACCGGACTTTCTGAATTTGGTATGGGCATGAAAAGCGCCGCGGCCTGGTTCGCGCCGCGCTGGTCCGTGCGCACCACCGCGCTGGGTGAAGATGAGGAGCGCACGGTCCGCTTCGACATCGATAAGATCGTCAAGGACACGATCGAGGAACTCGACGTCCATTCGCGCGCGGTCCCCGTGGACCAGCACTACACGGAGATCATTCTCGAGGATGTCCGCAAAATGCCGCAGAAGCGCACGATCGGGAAGATCTGCGACCATCTCTCAAGCATCTACCGCGTGTTCACACGACGCGGCGACCTGGTGCTCACGCTCAATGGCGAGCCGCTGACCTTCGAGGATCCCGACGAACTCACGGCGCCCTATTGGAAGCGCAAGTCGGAGGCACCTCGCCTGTGGCGCAAGGAACTCGACATCGCGCTTTCCGGTGGCCGCCGCGCAGTTGGCTTTGTCGCGATCCGGGCCAAAGGCTCGACGGGTCGCGCCGGCCTGGCGCTGCTGCGACGCGATCGGCTGATCGAAGGCAGCGCTGACGAGACCTACCGGCCGCCCGAGATCTTTGGGGCAGCAAACTCGTTCGCCTATCAGCGCGTATTCGGCGAGCTTAACCTGGTCGGCTTCAAGGTGAGCCACACCAAGGACGGCATCCGGTGGGACGAGGCGGAAGAAGAGTTCGTCACGAAACTCAAAGCCGCGCTTTCAACCGCTGACATGCCACTGCTCGATCAGGCGCAGAATTGGCGCTCGACCGAGACCGCCCGCGAAAGCCGACCTCAGGCCCAGAAGGCGGTCGCCCAGATGCAGGAGGAGATGCCGATTGCCAAGGTCGGCTCGGTGGTCGCCAAGGTGCAGTCGCATCAGGGCGACGAGCCGGCGCGCAACGAGCTTCCTCAGCAGCGCATGCAGGCGAAGGACGATGACGTCGCGCAGCATTTCGAACTCGACGTCCTCGGCGCCCGCTGGGAGATCGACCTTGCGCTCGATTACAAGGACGCGACCTGCGACTGGCTGCGGATTAGCGACCATCCGATCCATGTGGCCGGAGGGTCGCGCCGTCTTGGCGTCAGGCTGGCGATGCTTCACCCCTTCAGCCAGCGCTTCTTCGCGAAAGCCGATGCGGATCAGATCCAAGGAATTGCGAGGCTCGCGATCGGCCTAGTGCTTTCGGAAACCATTGCGCGTGACGGCGGCGTGAGGCTTGCGGGCCGAGTGCGCACGGCCCTTAACGAGCTCTTGCGCCTCGCGCTCTCGACCTGACCTGGGCCATGGAGAAGCAAAATGACCCAAGCTGAGAAGCTCATGATCATCGAGAGCGGCGAAGGAGGCCTCTGGACGCCGACCGCTGGCGTCGAAGTCACCGCACTGATGCAGCGGAAGCGCTTCGACGATGGACCTGCCGCCAAGGTTGTTGGAGAAGCAGGCCGGATCCTTTCGATGTGCCTGCCGCCTACCACCCAGGGTAAGGATCGTGCGGGGCTTGTCATCGGTTATGTTCAGAGCGGTAAGACCCTATCGTTCACGACCGTGACGGCGCTGGCCCGAGACAATCATTATCGGCTCGTCATTGTGCTGGCTGGCACCAAGACCAACCTGCTCGACCAAAATGAAGAGCGGCTCACCGGTGACCTCGGCATTCTTGAGGAGCGAGGCAAATTCTGGCGCGTTCTGGTCAACCCTCGCGCTGACGTCGACAAGATCGACGAGGTGCAAGCCACCCTCGATCTCTGGGATCGTTATGGCGACCGACCCGAGCGGTGTAGGACACTGCTTATTGTCGTGATGAAGAATGCCGCTCGCCTCAGCCAACTCGCGACGCTGTTATCCAAATGCAAGCTGGGCTCGAGCTGCGCGCTGGTCATCGACGATGAAGGGGATCAGGCAGGCCTCAATACCAAGGCCCGCCAAAACGATGAGAGCCCGACCTATGCTAGCATCGTCGGGCTGCGAAACGTGCTTCCGGCACACACTTACCTGCAGTATACGGCCACGCCGCAGGCTCCGCTGCTGATCAGCCGGATCGACCGCCTATCTCCGGCATTTGCCGAGCTCCTGAAGCCGGGTGATGGCTATATCGGCGGCAAGGACCTGTTCAGTGATGGCTCGCCCTATGTGAAGCTGATTCCAACCAGCGACCTGCCGGATGCCTGGTCAATCAATGATGGCCCGCCACCTTCGCTCGAGAAGGCGATGCGCGTGTTCTTCATCGGCGTGGCAGTAGGTGTGATCGGGGGGCGTGAGGGCAATCGCTCGATGATGATCCACCCCTCGCATCTCCGAGGGGTGCATGACGACTATGCCACCTGGGCGCGCAGCATTCGGAAGCTGTGGCTGGAGACGCTGCTGGAGCCTAAGGACTCGCCCGATCGCCTCGATCTGCGGAACGACTTTCTCGAGGCCTATGAGGATATCGCGGCGACCGCGGACAACCTCCCTTCTTTCGACGAGATTTGGGACGAGATGGACTTCGCGATCGAGGAGACTAAGGTCCAAATCGTCAACGCTAGCAATGGGCGGATTGAGACCTTCCCCTGGTCGGATAGCTATGGCTGGATCCTTGTTGGCGGTGCTGGCCTAGATCGAGGCTTCACGGTGGAAGGGCTGACGGTCACCTATATGCCGAGGGGCGCGGGTACCGGCATGGCGGACACGATTCAGCAGCGAGCGCGCTTCTTCGGATATAAGCGCGGCTATCTGGGCTTGGTGCGCATCTTCGTCGACACGGATGTGCGACATGCGTTCACCGCCTATGTAAAGCATGAGGAAAGCCTTCGAGGCTCGCTAGAGAAGCACCAGGGCAAGCCAATGAAGACGTGGCGACGGTTGTTCTTCATGGACAGCAGCCTCCAACCGACGCGGCGCTCCGTGATGGCGCTGGATATCATGCGGGGCCGAGCGAAAGAATGGATCAGCGCAAGCCATCCGCAGGACGAGGAGATCGTCAAGCCTAACCGAGAGGTCGTCGAGAACTTCATCCAGAGCTTGAGCAATCAATGGAAGGCGCTGCCTGGAAGCGAAGGCTGGACCGATGTTCAGAAGCACCAGATCGTCAGCGGATTGTCGCTCGAACGCGCCTATGAAGAGCTTCTGGTGCCGCTCGCCATGACGGATGACGATGACGTGCTCAACCAACTGCTGGTCACAATGCAGGTCCGGTCAATACTCGACGACAACCCAGGCACCCCCTGCGACATCATCCTGATGAGCGGCGGCGCGGAACGCGAGCGCGCGATCAATGACAAGGGGGCTGTGCAGAACGCGTTCCAGGGCGCCAATCCATCGACAAACTATCCGGGCGATCGGGCGATCCTTACCGCGGACCGGGTCTCGATCCAACTCCACACGCTCAAGCTTCATCACGGTGAAAAGACGGTCGCTGAGAATGTGAGATTGGTGGCGACGCACATCCCAGAAGCTTTGCGCGAAGATATCGCGATGCAGGACGATGACTGAAGCTGGCAGCCTCGATCTTGCCGCGCTCGATGCGCAACTCACGGGGCTCGGCGAACCGAGCAAGTCCAGCGCCCTGCTGGCGCTTCCGATCGCGGTTGGCTCTGCCAGCCGCCTCGTTCGGGGTCCCAATGGCGAGGCTTGCCTACTGATCGCGGGTGCTGAGAAGGCGGCAGGTCCCGATCTCAAGCTTCGCAATGTCGAGGCCAAGGCCCGGGTTCGCTGCGAGATCGAAGCGCCCGATGGCTCCGTCAGCGTAGTGGAAGGCGCCTTGGTAACATGCACCGCTGCGGACCCTCAACTGCGCCGGCTGTTTCTGGAACTAATGGAGGAGGCGCTTGCCGCGCTCGGCGAGGCACCTGGTGCGTCCGCGATCGCCGCCTGGATTCATCGGCTCGCAACGCTCTTCGCCAAGCTGGAGCAGGAAGGCCGCAAGCGGCTGCGTGGGCTTTGGGCCGAACTGCTGTTGATGCTCGCACTCCAGGATCGTGAACTTGCAGCTAGGCGCTGGCACGCAGACCCAAAAGAACGCTTCGACTTTCTCGGCGGCAGTTTCGCCATCGAGGTGAAGAGTTGTCAGGACCTGGAGCGGGTCCATGAATTCTCGCTGGAGCAGTTGCGCCCGCCGTCTGATCTGGAAGTCTGGGTCGCATCGGTCGTGGTGCGCCCCGACCCGCAAGGGCAATCTGTCCTAGACCTTCTGAGCGAGATTGAAGGAAGCATCGCGGATCCGAGGACCCGTGACGAACTGCGCGCGATGGCGCTCACGATTGGTGGCTCAGCACTCGAGGAGGACGATCTGCATCGCTTCGACAAGCTCGGTGCGTTGAGCACCATCAAGCTCTTCGCGACGAGCGACATCCCTAGCATTGCGGGACCGTTGCCAAGCGAGGTGCTGGCAGTTTCCTTAAAGGTTCGTTGCAGTGAGGTGACGGCGGCGGGCGCAGCCGCGGCAGCGCAGACAAAGCTTGCCGTCTCGGCAAGCGTGAGCGCCTGATGATGCTCGAAGAACTCAGCGAGCCCCACCGCGCGGCGCTGACATGGTTCGCGGACCGCGAAGGGCAGCAGATCGACTGGCCGACGCCGCTCGACGGTGTATTCCTGCTCAACAAGGCCAAAGGCATCCACAAGCCCAAGGGCTGGGATCACGCGCTGAGCGTTCGTCAGACGCTCGATGGGCCCTATGCCGACAGCGATATTGCCGAGCGCGGCGATGGCGACTGGTCATATGACTATTTTCAGGAGGGCAAGGACCCCGCGAAGCGCGACAAGGACTTCACCAACCGGGCCATGATGCGCAACATCGCCGACGGGGTTCCGGTGGCGGTGGTTCGTCAGCTTCGGAGCAAGCCGAAGGCGCGTTATCTTGTCCTTGGGCTAGCAAGCGTGGTCAGCTGGAAGGACGGATACTTCACGCTGAGACGCTATCGGCCGGACGCAGCGCGCGCCCCCACGGCCGAGCCATCACCAATGTCGCTCGAAGATGCCCGGCGCCGGATCGAACGATCGATCGTGGCGCGTCAGGGTGCAGGCGCGTTTAGATCGGCCGCTATCGAGGCCTTTGGCGGTCGCTGCGCCATCAGCGGCTATGATGCCCTAGAGGGCCTCGAGGCGGCGCATATCGTGCCCTATCTCGGCGAGCACACCAACACCCTAGGCAACAGCTTGCTGCTTCGCGCGGACCTCCACACGCTTCTTGATCGCCGGCTCATCACAATCGATCCAGCCAGCCTAATCGTCCATCTCGCCCCCGAACTGAGCGAGACATGCTTGGCCGAATTCGATGGTGTCCCGCTCAAGCTTCCGAACTCCGACGCCAGCTGGAAGGAGGCTCTGCAATTGCGCGCGTCGATGCCGACCAAGAAAGCCGGTCATACGTCTTCCTGACCTGCCGCCGGAGGCGGTGGCTTTCGGCGATTATACCGCCCCGCCTGCCTTGTCGGAACGGACCTAATATATTCTGATCTTGCTTTGTTCTGCTATTGCACCACGATGAGTCATCGTGCAGAAGAATGCAGCAGAGTGCAGCGGGAGGCGTTTGGTGGCGGTAATTGCAGAACATGGTGCGGTGCGCGTGACAGCGTCGCTAAGCCGGTCCCAGGAGCAAGCGCTCAAGGATCTCGCCTCGAAGCATAAGGTCAGCGTCGCTTGGCTCGTGCGTTACGCCGTTGATCAGCTGGTTGAGCAGGGCCGCGAGGCGCAGCTCCCGCTCGACTTCGCGCAGCGCGGCTGACCGTGGCGCTGCTTGATCCCCCTGCGCCGCCTCGCGCGAACGCCGACAGGCCCTCGAAGCGGCTTCCTCGTGGCAACACGAAAATGGCCGTCATCGACCTCTTCGCGGGCGCGGGCGGGCTGAGCATCGGCGCGACTGAAGCTGGCTGCGAGGTGCGCGCGTGCGTTGAACTCGATGCTGTCGCGTGCAAGACCTTGCGAGCGCATGAGCGCTATCACGGCGCGGTGCTCGAGGCCGATGTCTCGGCGATCTCCGGCCTCGATTTGCGTCAGGCAGCTGGCCTCGCGCCGGGTGACCCGCTGATCATGGTTGGGGGGGCGCCGTGCCAGCCCTTCTCGAAGGCGGCCTATTGGGTCGAGGATGGTGAGGAGTCGCGCTATCGGCGGGCTCGTGCCGCCGGTGTCGCAATGAGACGGCCCGCAGCCCCCACCGAAGCTCGGCCGGATGCGCGGCGGACGCTGGTTGAGGAGTTTTGGCGCCTAATCTTCGAATCGAACGCCGATGGGTTCGTTTTCGAGAACGTCCCCAGCATCAAGCATCCGCGCAATCGCCCGGTCCTCGACGGGTTCAAGCATGCTGCGGAAGCCGCCGGCTACCAGGTGACCCAAGTCACCGCCAATGCCGCGGAGCATGGCGTCGCGCAGACCCGTGAGCGCGTGTTCCTGCTCGGCGCCAAGCGCGGCGCGCCAACGGCGCCTGATCCGTCGCACACGCTCAAGGGCGAGATTGGCCGCAAGGCAGCCCTCACGGCTGGCGAGGCACTGCAAGGCTTCGACAAACCTCAATTTTTCGAGCCCGAAGAGATCATCACTGGCCGCTGGGCGGAGCATCTGCGCACCGTGCCGCCGGGTATGAACTACAAGGCCCACACGGCCTGGGCCGGGCATCCCAATCCGACCTTCGAAACCGAGACGCGCTTCTGGAACTTCTTGCTGAAGCTTTCCGCTGAACGCCCCTCCTGGACGATCGCAGCCTCGCCCGGACCGTGGACGGGACCCTTCCATTGGGCAAACCGACGTCTGCGCACGGTTGAGATGGCAGCGCTTCAGGGCTTCCCCGAGGGATATCATCTTGCGGGCGGGCGCCGCGATCGCGTGCGCCAGCTTGGTAATGCAGTGCCGCCGCCACTCGCGCGGCGGATGGTCGAGGCCGTCCTCGCCACAGTCGATAAGTGAGGGACGGAAATATGCGTAGCATCAGCTTGTTCAGCGGCTGCGGCGGCTTGGACATCGGCCTTCACGAGGCTGGGTTTAAGACCGTGCTGGCTTCGGACTCTGAGCCGCTGTGCGCCGAAACCTGGCGCCTCAATATGCCGTCGACCCCGTTCCTGGTCGGCCGAATGGGCGAGATGACCCGAGCCGATGTCGCCGAGAAGCTGGGCGGCAGCATCGGCGAGATCGACCTGATCGCAGGCGGCCCGCCTTGCCCGCCTTTCTCGAAGAGCCGCTTCTACCGGAAGGACAAGCCACGCGCGCTTGAGGATCCCAACGGATGGGAGACGATCAACGGCTATCTGAATATGCTCGACTGGATTCGCCCGCGCGCGTTCATCCTCGAGAACGTAAAGGGTCTAGCGTACAAGGTTCACGCAGAGGCTCTGGAAACGATTATCGAGCGCGCTGAGAAGCTCGGCTACAAGGTAACAACCGACGTGCTCAACGCGGCAGACTATGGGGTCCCTCAGATCCGTGAGCGCTGCTTCGTCGTCGGCTCGCTCGGCGATAAGATTGCGCTTCCAAAAGCCACGCATGGAAGCGATCCGAAGCCTGGTCAGCTGCCCTGGGTGACGGCAGGCGAGGTTCTTGCCGACCTCGACACCGAAGAGAACGCTTGCGACGAAGGGCATTTCGCTGGCGGGCAGCATCACAATTTGCTCCGCGAGGTGCCTCCAGGTCAAAACTACCTTCATTTCACCGAGAAGCGCGGCCACCCAAATCCGCAGTTTAAGTGGCGCGGACGCTATTGGTCATTCCTGCTGAAGCTGAGCCCAGATATGCCTTCGTGGACGATCCAGGCGCGGCGCTCAAACAACATGGGACCGTTTCATTGGCGGAACCGTATTCTGAGGATCAGCGAGATCAAGCGGCTGCAAACTTTCCCGGATCGTTTTGAGCTTGCAGGCACCACTGAGCAGCAATGGCGCCAGATCGGCAATGCCGTTCCACCTATGCTGGCTGCGGCCGTCGGCCGCAGCGTGGCCGAGGCGATCGGCACGCGGCTTCGCGACGCGGCATGAGGCGCCTCCCGTCCTTCAACGACTTCTCGCCGGGCATCATCGGCGATGTGCGCCGCCCGCTCGAGATCCTCGATCGGCTTGCGCCGGACATGACGGCGGTGGTTGCGGAATGGGATAGCGCCTTCTTTGGCAGCGCTGGCAATAAGCGCGCTAGCACCAATATTCCAGCCACGCTCTCGAGCCTGGGCTTGATGACGCGCACGCCGCTCGCCCTGACGGACGTCGGCAGGGCGATCCTTGCCGCGCCCGACAGCGTTGAGGCTGCCCGGCGCCTCGCGCGGCATGTGGTCGATGCGCGCAACGGGATGGCGATCATTGACGCGGTCCGGTCACTGAACACGCGTGGCGACACGGTGAGCAAGGACAGCCTGAAGCGCGAACTGGAGGTGATCGGCATCGAAGGTCTCTCGAACGCGACCACCGATCATACCACTCTCCTGAACTGGATGATCGAGGCTGGTCTGTTCACGCGCGAAACGCGCTCCAATCCTCAGCCCAACGAGGATGTAATGAAGGCCGCGCTTGGGATCTCTGCGTCGGAACGGTCGAGCTTTGCTGAACTGCCGCTCAGCCAGCAGATCTTCCTGCAGGTGCTCCGGCGTGTCGCCGAGGCGAATGGTGGCGCCGAGATCCCGGCCAAGCAGGTTATCGACGAGTGCCTGCGGGAGCACCGCCCCCGGTTCGACGAGGACCAGATTCGAGGCAAGGTCATCAAGCCTCTAGCCGATGCCGGTTGGCTCGAGGTGCCGGCTTCGGCGGCGTCCGGTGGTCGGGGCGGGAAGAGCGGGTCGATCATCCCGTCCGAAAAGCTGATGGGAATCCCGATCGAGTCTGTCCTGCCGGACTTTGATCAGGTGGTGCCGCCGGATCTGCGTGCAAAGATCGACCTGCCACGGGCAGAGGTGAAGCGCCTGCTCGAAAGCAAGGAAACCTACGATCGCGGGCTCGGCTTGGAACTGCTCTCGCTTAAAATGATTCTCGACATCGGCCTTGAGCCCAGGGCCTTCCGACTGCGCAGCCGCGACACAGCCTATGCCGAGGTCGACCTTACGGCGGAGGGCAAGAACCTCCTCTTCTCGCGTTGGAACTTCCAATGCAAATGCGTAAGCGGGCGAGTAAGCCTTGGCGATGTCGCAAAGGAAGTAGGTCTGGCAATCTACTCGAAGGCGCATGTTGTTGCTGTGGTCACTACAAGCGACTTCTCAAGTGAGGCGATTTCCTATGCCCGAGAAATTACCAATGCTACGCATCTGCAGTTTCTGTTGATCAACGGCGCCGTAGTTCGAAGCTATCTCGACAAGGGAACAATCGTTCTGCTCGATCATGTTGCAAAGAACGCGGCGAGCGTCATGGCGCAGAAACGGAATCAGCCGATCGCGCCGGAGGAGAACGATTAGGTGCTGAAGCGGGATAAGGAGGAGCTACTCTGGAAAGTCCAAGAAGCGCTCCGCCTGTCCGGCTGGCAGTTGATTTGGCTGCATTACGATCATCCGGCAAAGGCAAGGTTGTTCAAGGCTGACGGGTCCTCGCCTGCGATTGATGCTTGGCTGTACATCTGGAACCTGACGGGAGGAGGGCGGGCCGCTTCACGGCCGCTCGAACGACGTATTCAGCGTACGGGACGAGGCAATGTGTTTCGGGCGGAGGCTGGGACACGCTCTCTCATCCTTGGCTGGTCAGCCGAAGCAGAGGTATTTGCGGCATTTGACTACGACTATCATTCTGGCGCGCATGGCAAGTCGCCATCGCTTCAGACCGACCTTCCTGCGCTCGAAGCTGCGGTTCGCGACGGGCTTGGAGTCTACGCTAAGAAGACGGGGGAGCTCTCGATCGCCGTACGACCCGACATGCTCGGCTTTTATGTCGAGCAGATGGGCGTTCTGCATGAATCCGGTAAAGACCCAGCGCAGTTGGATGTACTTCGTCGGATGGCTTCGAGTCCGCTTGAAGTTGAGTCAGATGAGGTACCGAGGGAACGACGCAAGGCTCTGACCACTACGCTCCGCTTGCTTCGAGATCGCCGCTTTAGCCAGAACGTGCTCGAGGCCTATGGGCACAAGTGCGCGTTCTGCGCCGTGCAGCTGAAGCTGCTCGACGCAGCCCATATCTTGCCTGTGGCCCATCCCGACAGCAATGATCTGGTTTCCAACGGCGTGGCGCTTTGCGCGCTTCATCATCGTGCCTACGATGCGGCGCTGGTCACGTTCGACGGGACGTACGCGATCCGGGTCAGCCAAAGCTTGGTGGCCAGCCTCAGGAGCGATGCTCGCGTGGGAGGGCTAGCCGCTTTCAAATCGGCGCTTCGGCCGTCGCTCGTTCTTCCACGACGTCAAGCTAGCCAGCCGTCAGCGCTCATGATTCAGAAAGGTAACGCACTCCGCGGCTGGACATGACCTTGCAAACGGCGCCTTTCACAAGAAGTACTCCTCGGCACTCGCCCTCGAGGCTGCGGCGCGAGAGGCGTTCCGGATCGATTTCCAGCAAATCGCGAGCCAGTGATGCGCGTCGTCGTTGCGACGCCCGAAGACTATCTGGGCGGCGTGATGGGTACCTCCAAAGTCGGCGCGACTAACTTCGGTCAACCGATATGGCCGGGTTGGTGCCCGAAGTGATCGCCGAGATCCCGCTGGGTGAGATGTTCAACTACGTGGGCGCCCTCCGCTCCCTGTCACAGGGCCGGGCGAGCTTCACAATGACGTTCGAGGGATAAGTTCCGATGCCCGCAGGGCTCGCGTGCGACAGCGTCGGTTGAACGAGTGGGGCGCGCGGCGGTGCCCTGCATCCCATTCCACGCGCTTGTCTTGCTAGGGTGGCGACCGGTTAGACGGCTGAAGTCACTCCCCGATGTCGCAAGTTTCCGCGCGGTACATGCTCAGCACAAAATTAGAAACAATCACGTACGAAATCGAAAGGACAGCTGTGGACATTCCCACGAAGATCCTTATGAGATTCATTGTCGGCAGTAGACAGGTTTGAAGGAATTGGTACTCGAGCCGAATAATGGAAGGGTTTGAGTTGCTATTTTTGGTGGCATGTGATCGTAAATTTTTTCATGTTTGATTTTCATCACAAGATGTTGTCAGAAATTGTTTAGTTCTCTTCTGGGCACCATTTGTACTAGGGTATTGAAAACCCTAGGAAATGTTGAAAA
>CAZHGR010000023.1:0-34820 GCA_964532255.1 uncultured Sphingobium sp. | reverse complement strand
GGGCGGAGCCTATTTCGCGATGGCGAAGGACCGGATGGACCGGACCTTCAACCTCATCCGCCGCCACGTTCTGGGTGCGACGATGCTCGACGTGGGCGCGTCGCCCTTCTACCTCCTCTACCGCGCCAAGGCTGCGGGCGCGGCGCGGTGTCACGGCACCTATTTTGCCAACGATGCGCATGAGCTTCGCGACCGCAGCGTCATCCATTCGGATGCGGGGCCGATCGAGATCAGCCATTCGAACGCGGAGAGCGATCGGCTGCCGTTCGGCGACAACGAGGTCGATCTGCTCACAGCCTGCGAGATACTGGAGCATTTCGATCATTTCCCGGCCCATCTCGCTGGCGAAATCCGCCGGGTCCTGAAGCCGGGCGGCATTCTCTGCATCACCGTTCCCAACGTCAATGCCATCGGCAACATCGTGAAGCTCGTCACAGGGCGCAACATTTACATGCGTTACAGGGCCGACGTGACCGGCCGCCACAAGCATGAATATACCATGACTCAGCTCAAGAGCTTCGTCCGCTATCTGGGCGCCGACATCGTGCGCGCCGGGGTTCTGCCGTCGCCGACGTCCAACAAGCGGATGCTGCGCCCGATCTATCGCGTCCTGGCACATATCCCTGTTCTCAAGGCCTATTCTCCCATTCTCTACATCATCGCCAAACAGCCTGCCGTGAAGCCGACCAGCGACCTGTCCGTGCCGCCGGCCGATCTTTACGATGTCGTAAGTTCAGTCGAGGAGTAGGCGGGCGTGTTCATCATTCGGAACCTTGTCGCCATTCGTCCGCTGGGCATCGCAAGCAGCCGTGCGCTGGGCACGGCGGCGTTCCGGGATAATGGCTGACATGGAAACCTGGTCCCCACCCAATCCGGTGGTCAGGCGCACAGGATCGCCGTGGATGCTGCGGGGATTTCTGCTGCTGCTGGCCTGCCTTATCGCGGGCGTCGTGTTCGCGGCCTATCGCGTGGCCGTGCCCGCCGAGTCGCGGCCTGTGGCGGAAGCAAGCGCCGCCGTTCCCATTGCCTCCGCTCAGCCGGCGCCCATCGAGGCGCTGACCGTTTCCGATCCCGCCTTGCTCAAGCCGGTGGCAGCCGAAGAGGCGGTCGCACTCAACCGCAAGATCGCCTTTGTGGATGGCCCTAACCCGGCCGCCAGCCCGCTGGTGGTGCCGCTCGGCGACGGGCGCAACTGGCTGCGGTCGCTCGAATGCCTGACCACGGCGATCTATTATGAGGCGGGTAACGAGACCGTCGACGGCCAGCGCGCCGTGGCGCAGGTCATTCTCAACCGTGTGCGCGATCCCGCCTATCCAAACAGCGTGTGCGAAGTCGTATATGAAGGCAGCGAGCGGCGGACCGGCTGCCAGTTCACCTTCACCTGCGACGGTTCGCTCGCGCGCCGTCCATTGGCCGACGGCTGGCGTCGCGCGCAAGGCGTGGCGAGCCTGGCACTGGGCGGCTATGTCTTCTCGCCCGCCGGTTGGGCCACCCACTATCACGCCGATTATGTGGTCCCCAATTGGGCCTATACGCTCGCCAAGGTCACCCAGCTCGGCACGCACATCTTCTATCGCTGGCCGGGGCGTCGCGGATCGCCCGTCGCCTTCACGCAGAAATATGCGGGCCTCGAGCCCGAGATGAGCCAGATTCTCGCGTCAATCGCGACGCTCCCTGCGCAAGCTCAGCAACCGGCCGCGCACATCCCCGTGGCGGAGCGGCCGATCATCGCGAACAGCCCGAACCAGGCGACAGCAGGCGCGCCCATTGCGCCGGTCTCGCCGGAACGCTGGATCCTGGAGGGACCGAGCCGCACCTCCTCGCCCGCGGCAACGCCGGATAAGGCCCCTTTGTCGGCAGAGCCGAAACCGACCAAGGTCGCCCGCGCATCCCCGTGACCCCAGCTTCGGCACAATAGCGGGGTATCGCCTGCAGCCGACTTGACGAGGCTTTCCTACACGCTTCTGTTCGTCGCAGAACATGAGACGAACATTGTGGAGAAAGCACATGAGTCTCACCAACCATAATATCCATGCGCCGGGCGGCTTTGCACCGTTCGCGGCGGTGTCCTTCGGAAGTGGCGCGGGCAAGGCCGTCACCGTCGAGGACCAGACACCCCTGCCGGTCACGCTGGCGCCCGCCGGTCCGGTCACACCGCTGTCGGGCACCGCCTCCGTCCCCACCATGGCAGGACCCTTCGCGCCGGTGCTCGGACGGCCGATCGTTGTGACGCTGGCCGGTGACTGGAGCGGCACGGTCATGCTGCTGCGCTCGGTCGACGGCGGGACCACAAAGCTGCCGTTGACGGTAGGCGGCATGCGGTGGGCGGTGTTCTCCGGCAATGCCAACGAGCCGGTCGCGGAGGAGCGCGAGCCGGGCGCGAGCTATTATCTCGATTTCGATCGCGTCTCCGGCACGCTCAGCTACCGGGTGTCGCGGTGAGCGCCGATCTGATGGCGCGGGGGCTGGCCGTCAGCCCCGGACTGAAGGACGACTGGGCGCGATCGCGCGGTCTCCTCCCGCAGCGGTTGGTTGTCGAGCCGGACGCGAATGTGACTCACGCGATCGGCGACCTCGGCCTGACCGGGCCGGTGAGGTACGCCAAGACCGGCGGCTCCGCCAATCTGTCGGTCGGGTCGGCGAGCGGGATCGTCAGCCTGGCTGCCGCGATCGATCCCTGGATCGTGCAGCGGATCGAAGGCACTGCGACCGATGACGACGGTGAGGTTCGCGACTGGACGGTGATCCTGACGGGGCAGCCGGGACTGACGACGTTTGCGCTGGACGGTTCCTCGCTGCCGTCTGCGCTCGGCTTCGCACGGGCGTCCACGGCGCTGTATCGCGACGGCACCGGCCAGTTCCTGTCGGCGGCGAACGGCGTGCCCGCGCTGACTCATGGCTATGCGGGAGGCGCGTGGGTTCGCAGCGGCCTGTATCTGACGCCCGCCTTCACCAACCTGGCGCTCTATGCCTTCAAGGTCGGATCGCAGTGGCTCAACGCGTCGAGCGCCACCGCCGCCGCTGCGCCCTCGCTCGGATTGCTCGACGACGGTCTGGTCATCGCATCGGCGGGATCGTCCGCCGCGCGCTATCAGCAGGCCGCGACGAAGGGGACCACGGTATCATCGGGCGCGACCTACACTGTCGAATGCTGGTTCCGCTTCGGTTCGAGCGGCAAGGCACGGCTGTTCGTCACCGACGCCGGTGGCGCCCAGTCCTATATAGCGGTGACGACGGCCGGTTTCGACACCAAGGCACACGCTGCGGGAACGGTGAACTTTTCCGGCATGGAGGACATGGGGGACGGGCTTTACCGATGCTGGTTCAGCTATGTGCCCACATCTGCCGGCGAAGTCCGGATCGGGATCGGTCCCAACATCTCCGTGGTGGGGCAGACTATCGTCGCCTATGGCTGCAATGTCGTCGCAGGCGACAGGGCACCGGACCAGCCTGTCCCGACCAGCGCGGCCAGCGCGACCAAAGCGGCTGCGACGCTCGCGGCAACCGGTGATTATGTTGCCGGTCGGCCGTATACCGTCCGCCTCAGCTTCGCTGACGGCGCGCAGCAGGACCACAACGTACTGGCGGGAAGCGGGATTGTAGCCATTCCCAACGACATCGACCATCCTATCCTCCGGACGGTCGAGGTTTCCGCGCTGCGTCCGCCGGTGCTATCGGCGCTGTCGGGCACAACGAGCGACATCACCGATCCCGTCACCGGCCTGATCTCGCGCACCCAGTCGCCTGGAAAGAGCTGGTCGGTGCGCCAGGCGGCCAACTACCAGCGCGTCTATTTCGAGTTCGAGGTACGACCGGGCGATGTGTGGCCCGGTGACGAGAACAATCGCGAGCGCAACGAGATCACGCTATTCACCGGCAACTCCAATCGCGCTCTGCCCTGGGATGCCGACTGCTGGTTCGCCGGATGGTTTGCGGTCCAGATGGACGGGGTCATCCCCGACCTCGATCGCCACATCACCGTCCTGCAAATCCACGATATCCCTGATTCGGGCGATGCGCAGCCCAATCCGCCGCTGAAGCTGGAGCTTTGGCCCGACGGACGGCTCCATGTGATGACGGTGTCGCAGCCGATCGCGAACCCAAGTGTGCCTGCCTATGCAATCGAGCGGGGATCGTTCCCGATCAGTGTCACCGACCCTTCGGGGGCGAAGCGTTTCCATCATCTAGTTGCGAGGGTCAACATGAGCAGGTCGTGCGGTGCCTCACTGATGTTCTGGCTCGACGGCGCGCTGGTGTTCGACGGTTCGACCGGCTGTCCGATCGGGACGAACGATGTGGGGGCGAGCTACTGGAAATGCGGAAACTATGTGTCCGATGCATCGGGGCTTCCGGGCGTGATCCGGACAGTGACCTGGGCGTCGATCGACGCGCGGGTCGGCGTCGATATGTCCGCGCAGATTGCCGCGCCTGTCTCGATCTATTGTCGGCGGTGGCGCCGGCGGGACCTGCGGTCCGGTCGGGTCGAGGTCACCTCGTCGCTGTCAAAGGTCATGCGCGTCCCGCACCGGGACGCGCATGACCATTTTTTCCCCATAAGCGCCCGAAATCGTGCCTGAAGCGCAACAGAGATGAAGCATTTCGCTGCAATAGCCCGCTGCACCGCTGTCGGTAACAATGATTAATGGAACGCTACCTCCGATTCTTGGGCTAAACTGTTGAGCAGCCGGTTGCATGCCTTGCTGCAGCGCGATAGGCATTGAACATCTAGCTCCGTCGCGAACGCGGGTGTTTGGAGCTTGGACGTCGGGGGGCGTCGAAGGTGGAGGCATGCTCGGTGCCTTGGTAGCACCGGGAGCCCGGCGGCGTGGAGGAGAGGCAGCTATTCCGGAACCGTAAGGGGGACGGATATCGGCTTTGACACGCAGTATAGGGGGCTTAGTGCATGAAGGTTGTTGTTTTCGGGCTCGGTTATGTCGGTTTCACGGCCGCGTGCTGTATTTCGAGCGAGGGACATCGCGTCGTCGGCATCGACGTCAGCGACAAGAAGGTGCGTTCAATTCTCGCCAATCAGTCGCCGATCGCCGAGCCGGGCGTCGACGAGCTGCTCGCCAAGGGGCTTGAGAACAAGCTGATCGGTGCCTCGACCGAGATCGGCGACGAGCTGGACGACGCCGATATCGCGATCGTCTGCGTCGGTACCCCCAGCGCGCCGGACGGCGGCCATGACATGCGCTACATCGCAGATGTGTCGCGGCAGATCGGCGCGGCGGTCAAGGCGGATCGCGCCAAGCCGCTGACCGTGGTGTACCGCTCGACGATCCGGCCCGGCACCTTGGAGGAACTGGTTTCCCCGATCTTTGTCGCGCATCTGGGAGAGAATTTCTCGGACGCGATCGAACTCGTCTACAACCCCGAATTCCTGCGCGAAGCGACCGCAGTCTACGATTATTTCCATCCGCCGAAGATCGTGATCGGCACGGTCGACGCCAAGCCGAGCGCGAACATGGACGCGCTCAACGCCAATCTCGATGCGCCGACCTTCTACGTGGGGCTGCGCGAGGCGGAAATCACCAAGTTCGTCGACAACAGCTGGCATGCGGTCAAGGTGGCCTTTGCCAACGAGGTCGGGCGTGTCTGCGTCCGCATGGGAATCAGCGCTGCGAAGGTCCACGAGATTTTCGTGTCCGATACCAAGCTGAACATCTCGCCATATTATCTGCGGCCGGGCGGTGCATTCGGCGGTTCCTGCTTGCCGAAGGACGTGCGCGCGCTGCAGCGTATCGCGGCGGACGCCGGTGCCAACACGCATCTGGTCGATTCGCTGCTGCGATCCAACGACGCCCATAAGCACCTTATGTTCGAGATCGCCTCTCGCGGGATGCCCGAAGGCGGGCGGATCCTGATGATCGGTCTGGCATTCAAGGCGCAGACCGACGATCTGCGCGAAAGCCCGAATGTCGATCTTGCCCGGTTGCTGCTCCAGGCCGGCTATACGCTGTCGATCTTCGATCCCGCCATCGATGCGACCAAGCTGATCGGTGCGAACCTGGGATATGCCTATACCAACATCCCGACTCTCGAACGCCTGCTGGTGGCGCGCGATCAGATCCAGTGGGACAGCTACGACAGGATCATCGTCAATAACGCGACAGCCAAAGGTCTTGACGTGCCCGAAGATGACCGCGTTTTAAATCTGGGGAGCCTGCGGTAAGATGCTGAACGCACGGACCATCGATGACAAGGAAAGGCCTGCCACCGTGGTAGCGAACACGACCCGGGAGCAGCCGCTTGCCCGTCGCAAGGTTCTCATCATCGTGGAGAACCTGCCCGTACCGTTCGACCGCAGGGTGTGGCAGGAAGCCCGCACGCTGCGCGATGCGGGTGCCACCGTGTCCGTCATCTGCCCGACCGGCAAGGGCTTTGAAAAGCGTTACGAGGAGCTGGAGGGCATCCACGTCTATCGGCATCCGCTGCCGGTCGATGCCGACAGCCCGCTCGGCTATCTGGCGGAATATGGCGCGGCGCTGTTTTGGGAAACGGTGCTGGCGTGGAGAGTCCTGTTCCGCCACGGCTTCGACGTGATCCATGGCTGCAACCCGCCCGATCTGATTTTCCTCATCGCCTGGCAGTTCAAGCTGTTCGGCAAAAAGTATATTTTCGATCATCACGACATCAATCCCGAGCTGTACGAGGCCAAGTTCAACAAGCGCGGCTTTTTCTGGAAGCTGATGGCGTTTTTTGAGTGGTTGACGTTCAAGACCGCCGACGTGGTGATCTGCACGAACGAGAGCTATCGCGACATCGCGATGCGCCGCGGCGGCAAGAAGCGCGAGGAGACGTTTGTTGTGCGCTCCGGCCCCGATCTGTCGCGGCTGGTCCTGCGCCCCGCCAATCCCGCGATGCGGCGCGGCTTTAATTTCATGGTCGGTTATGTCGGCGTTATGGGCGATCAGGAAGGCATCGACCTGCTGCTCGATGCGGCCGAATATATCGTCCATCGCAAGGGCCGGCAGGATGTGGGTTTCTGCCTCGTCGGCGGCGGACCCAGCCTGGAGAAGCTGAAGGCCCTCGCGACCGAGAAGAATCTCGACCGCTATGTCGAGTTCACCGGCCGCGCGCCCGACGATGTGCTGTTCGACATGCTGTCCACGGCCGATGTCTGCGTCAACCCGGACCGGGTGAATCCCATGAACAACCTGTCGACCATGAACAAGGTCCTGGAATACATGGCGTTCGAGCGGGCGCAGGTGCAGTTCGATGTCCGCGAGGGCCGTCATTCGGCGCAGGATTCGTCGCTCTACGCCAAGGCCAATGACCCCATCGACCTGGCCGAGAAGATCCTCGAGCTTCTCGCCGATGAGGAACGTCGGGCGGAGATGGGGCGCAAGGGACGGCAGCGGGTCGAAAACGAGCTGTCCTGGGCGCACCAGCGAGAGCCCCTGATCAACGCCTATCTTACCGCGCTTTAGCCGACCATCCGTCCCGGCAGCATCCCCCGTCGGCTGAGGTTTCTTTCCAGAAAGTTTGAACGTTGAGCAAGTCCAAGTCCCTGACGCTCACCGACCGCACTATTAGCGGCCTAATCTGGCAGTTCGCCGGGACGGGTTCGGAGGCGGTGAGCCGCATCGTCGTGATGATTGCGCTGGCGCGACTGCTTACACCGGCCGAGTTCGGCGTTGCAACGGCAGCTCAAATCGTCATCACGCTCTCAAGGATCGTCAGCCAGCTCGGCATGGCGCCCGCGATCGTGCAGCGGAAGAGCCTCGAGGATCGGCATATCCGCAGCGCGTTCGCATTCTCGATTTATTCCGGAATTGCGGCGGGCGGGATAATGATGTTGTGCGCTCCGCTGCTGGCCGATTTTTTTCGTATGCCGCATCTCACGCGGTTCGTGACCATTCTCGCGTTGTCGTTGCCCATTGCGAACATTGCGATCGTTTCTGAAGGGCTGTTGCTGCGCAACTTACAGTTCAAGCGGCTCGCACTCGCCGAGGCATCAAGCTTTATGATCGGATATGGTTTAACCGGCGTGGCGCTCGCGTTTCTGGGTTTTGGCACCTGGTCGCTCATATGGGCCTTGCTTGCACAGACGGCCATGCGTAGTTTCATCGTATTCATGCAAGCACGGCATGACCTCGATTGGCGGATCCACTGGCACTCAATTCGCGATCTGTTGTACTTCAGTGGCGGTCAGTCACTCTCGCATTTCGGTAACTTCATCGCCCTTCAAGCCGACAACGTCGTTGTGGGTCGTAGCATGGGCGAAGTAGCTCTGGGCCTGTATGGTCGAGCCTACCAGTTGCTCACACTGCCGAGCACGTTGTTCGGCAAGGTCGTCGACCGAGTATTGTTCCCCGCGATGGCATCGGTTCAAGACGATCGCGATCGGTTGCTCAAGGCGTTCCATCGTGCTGTCGGCACGATAGCTATGATAACGTTACCGATAAGCGCGCTTCTGATCCTGCTCGCACCGGAACTGGTACCACTGCTACTTGGCAGCACATGGTTATCAATCGTACCGCCGTTCCAGATACTCGCGACCTTTTTGGTTTTCCGCACCAGTTACAAAATATCAGACTCTCTCGCGCGCGCGCGCGGCAATGTCTTCAGCCGCGCCTGGCGCCAGTGGGTATATGCGGGCGCAGTAATAGTTGGCGCATTATTTGGCGCGGAGTGGGGTCTAGTGGGTGTTGCGATGGGAGTAGGGTTCGCTATCCTGCTGAACTTCTTACTGATGATGCAACTAAGCCTAACATCCATAGGTGGGAGCTGGCTTCCGATCATCGTAATGCACGGGCGTCATTTGCTCTGCAGCGCGGCCATCGTCGCGCCCGCATGGGTATTGGTGTGCCAGGCGCGCGCGCATGAGGTTCACCCGATAGGAGTCGTCGCGCTGGGTACGGGCGTCGCGCTCGTGATCGGCGGTCTGCTGTTTCTGCTGGTCCCCTTCGTATTTGGTAGGGATGGGGCTTGGCTGATGTCAATTGTCCTTCGCCGCAGGTCCGAGAAGGGGTCGAATTGATCCGCCTCCCTCGCTTGCAGGAGGCTGTTTGGTTTATGTGCTGTGATCTGGCCCCTCTGAGTGATCAATCAACTATCGTAGTCTGGGCCCAGAAGGAGGAATGGACTGGCTCGCAAGCACAAGGCCGAGGAGATCATCGGCAAGCTGCGTGAGGTGGAGGTCGTGCCGGCACAAGGCTGCACGGTGTCCGATGCCTGTCGCAGGATAGCGGCCACCGAGCAGAGTTATTACCGCTGGTGTAACGAATATGGCGGCTTGAAGATGGATGAGGCTCGACGGATGAAGGACCTGGAGCGCGAGAATGCTCGGTTGCGGCAGGCGGTTTCGTACCTGGCGCAGGACAAGCTGGTCCTGCAGGAGGCTGCGAGGGGAAACTGACCTGCATCCAGAATCCTGGACCGTTTTGAGCTGGAGAATTCCAGTTATGACGGGAGGGCCAGGATACGGAGTGAGCGATGAAGAGGTCGAAGTTTTTGGAGGCGCAGATTGCCTTCGTGCTGAAGCAGGCGGATGACGGGACGTCGGTCGGTGAGGTGCACCGCAAGGCTGGGATCAGTGAAGCAACATTCTACAACTGGTGCAAGAAGTACGCCGGCTTGATGCCGTCCGAGATGAAGCGTCTGCGCCAGCTCGAGGAGGAGAACGCGATGCTCAAGCGTTTCGTTGCCGACCTGTCGCTCGACAAGGCCATGTTGCGGGATGTCGTCTCGCGACCCGAAGGCGGCTTTACAAGGAGATGGGCCTTGGACTGGGCAAGAAAATGCCCAAACGACGGGTGAAAGCGAAGTTGAGGGAAGGCCGCTGCACGGCCTCCCGCGTCAATGATGTATGGGCCATGGACTTCGTCCATGACCAGCTTGCAACGGGACCGAAACTGCCGATTTTGACGGTGGTCGATACGTTCTCGCGGTTCTCGCCGGAGTGGTTCTGCGGTTCCGGTTCCGAGCACCTGACGTGGTCGAGGTGCTGGAACAGGTGTGCGCGCAGGTCGGTTATCCCGCGTCGATCAGGGCTGACAATGGCAGCGATTTTGTCTCCCGCGAGCTGGTCCTGTGGGCTTACATGAAAGGAGTAACCCTTGAGTTGGCTTCGCCGCCCTTCGGGTCTCGCGGCTTGGCAAGCCCACCGACAATGCGTTCATCGAGTCGTTCAACGGAACGTTCCGGGCGGAATGTCTGAACGCCCACTGGTTTATGAGCCTCAATGACGCGGTCCGACAATGCGAGGCTTGGCGTAGAGACTAGAACGAAGTACGACCGCAAAGTGCGGTCGGCAACAAACCGCCGATATCGCTCATCCTGGTATCAGCGGCACATGGCCCGCCCTGATGTCAGAACACTGGAAACCTACCAGCGGGGCGGTCCAGAAACGGGGTGCAGCTAAACAACCGCACGGCTCAGATCCCGGCGGGAATCGTGCTATGGTTCAATTGATTGAATCATCACTACAGTCTGGCGTCTGCGCTGCCGCATACTGGAGGGAGGCTTGAAACCAGTGTGCATCCGCGTCGGAATCGGATATCGCCGTTAGCCGACAACCGCGGTGGGCGCCGGAGTTTTGAGTGATGGCCGACAGACTGAATGATGGATTCCCCAGCATGGAGGAGGTGGCGCCCTCACTTTTCCGTTCCCTAGTCGTTCACCGGCCGTTAACGACGCTTGGGCGGTTGGGGGTGGGCGTCGTCGCGGGCCTCTTCTTCCTGTCAGTGTTGATGACAATTGCTCTTCCGTTGCTCAGTGTTGCAGGTTTTCCTGTGCGTTCGCTCATCATCCTTACTCTTACAATTCTCATCGCGTTGGCTCGGCAGGATGTTAGTTTTCGTGTCATTCGGCGTGAGCGATGGATGATATTTCTACTCATCGGGCTGGGCACCCTGGGCGGACTAGTCAGTTCATTCAACCCGGCTACTCCGACTCCGGATATTATTCGCAGCATTCTGGAAATCCACGTCCAATCCATCGTCAACCTGCTGCTAGCTGTGTTTGTGGTTGAAATCTGCGGGGTCGGCCTGACGCTTACAATGTTTATTGGCGCGATTGGACTGTCCGCGTTGTTCGCGGTATTGCAGTTCATCGACGTCAGCGTAGCATGGGATGCCCGGCAGCTTCTGGCGAACGTGCAGCATGAGGTTTTCGAGGCCTACGGCTTTTTTCACGATAAGCGGCCGATGGGGCTTTCCTATTCGCCGATCACGCTCGCGACGCAGGTTTGCCTCGTGTTCGCCGCGTATACTGCCACGCGTGAGCGATTGCGGTCTACGCGGGGGCGCAAGCCGTTCGATCCAGCCATTGTGATGGCGGTGCTGGCGTTCATCGTGACCTGCTTCGCCAGCGGTAATCGTTCACCAATTCTCGGCGCGCTAATTTTCCTTACATTCTACACTCTGCGTCGGCCCCAGCTTATCGTCGTTTCGCTACCGGTGTTGATCGTCTGCGGCTTTGTCCTGCTTCCAGCCTTTTTCGACACGTTGCAGCGCAGTGGTTCGCGCGTTGCAAGCGTAGACGACGACTCGGCGGCCGGCCGTCTCACGCTCTCATATTACGGGCTGCTGTTGTTCCTCGATCGGCCGTTTGGATATGGACTAGGGTTTGATCCAACTCTGTACTGGTCAAAATACTGGGCTGATCTCGTGGACATGCCTAATCCGTTTAATGTACAAGTCTACCCGCTCCATAATTACGTTTTGAGTATGCTGAACTTTTACGGCATTGGGATTTTTTTCCTTGCCCCGCTATTTTGGAAAGCTCTGAAACCCTATGCACGTTATGCTATTTTTTTTATTCCGTATGTTGTCCACATCTTGTTTCACAATGCAGGTATATTTTGGAACGATCCAGTTATCTGGTTCATGCTTCCGCTGCTGGTAAGCATGAACATGCCAGCGCCTAGTCAGAGGCAACGTTTCCGCCGGCGTACTCCCGGCAACCGGAACGAGGAGCTAAGGGCCCGGGGCGCACTAGATCAGCTTTGATTGCAGGGGGGGCGATGTTGCCGATGAAGTCGGAATATCTCAAAATGTCGGCCGTATCTGTAATGATCCTGTCATCTGGAGCGAGCACGTCAGGACGCGTATTCGACGTGCCGCTTGGCTGGAGTGATCACAATGCGCAACGTGCGTGGTCGTTCACGCGATCCGGTAGTGAAATGCGCTTTGAAGTTCGGTCCGGGGATGTGTGGGTCAACGATAAACGCCGGTTGCATGTTGCCGAACGCTCTGAAGTTTCGCAGTTGATGCGATGGCCGCAGGGACAGACCGTCTGGTTTTCCTTCGCTCTTATGGTCGAACCGGGACCGAAAAGCACCGCGAAATGGTTAGAATTGGGACAGCTTCATCGATCCAGAGGCATAGGAGAAATCAGTGCCAGTCCGGCGGTTTCGCAAGGTCTAGGGAAAGGGGACTTTTTTCGCATATCCCTGCGCTTTTCCAAAGAGCGTCCGCTGCGCCACAATGTGAAACCGGACTTGCTGTTCGTCGACCATGATTTCCAGCGTGGCTGCTGGTATCATTTTGTATACAGGGTTCGTTATACGCCTACTACCGATGGCTTGCTCCAAGTGTGGCGTAACGGAGGAAAGGTTGTCGATTATCGCGGGCCGGTGGGATACTTTGATCCGATTGGTCCTTACCTGAAGTTCGGGATCTATCGATATCCGGCCTCGGAGACCCTAGCGGCCCGCTATGCCAATTTCGAGATCAGCTACGACAGTTCGTTGCCAACATCTCCGGAGTTTCGAAAGGGCATGTGCAACGTGGAGCGAAAGGCGCCTGCGAGGATGATGAACGCAGATAGAGCTTGAGCATGGAAGCGATAGGAAGGTTTACCCTGCATTTCGGGGCATGAGCGATTACGGATATTCTTTCGCGCCGATCAGTGGTGAGGGAGTTTCTAGCAACGGTATAGATATCATCTGCAACGTGAGGAGTTTGCGTTGAAAATTTTGCTTCATGGATCCTATTTCGGCCTGAATTTCGGCGATACCTTGCTGTGCCGCTTGTTCTCGGACTGGATCAAGGGGGCCCGTCCGGGCTGCGAAGTGCTCCTTCCGTTAGCGAATCGCCGAAATCAGGAACTGATCGGCTCCGACGGTCGCGGGCTGATGGCAATTCCGGGAGCCGATGCACTGATGCTATGCGGCGGTGGCTATTTTGGTGAACCAAGCAAGGCGGTTGCGGCGTGGACGCGGCGCGCGTACCGGCGTCATATCATTATGGCGAAGTATTTGGCTGCCGGCAAACCGCTCTCAATATTGGGGGTGGGTGTGGGGCCAGTTTCAAGCCCCAGGCTGAGGCGAGACATGGTAGACCTGTTCGAGCGGGCGCAGACCGTGGTCGTTCGCGATGAGGCTTCCGCCGACTACTTGAGGCGATGGGGTCTCCAGCGGCATTTGGAAGTCGCAACGGATGCGGTTGTCACAGCTTCAGAGGATGAACTTAGAAGCGGGCTGGTTTCAGCTCCGGCGTCATTGGTCGAACTGCGGGAGCGATACGGCCATGTCATCTGCATTCACAACAGCGGTGAGCCGTTGCCCGCCGAACTAGATTTTACGCGTGAGCTCGTCGCTTGGTTGCTCAAAGAAACCGGCTTTGGTCTGGTACTCGCCTCGGACAGCGTGCCGAGACGTCGCCCCACGACTTGGGTGGATCGGTTTGAAGTGGGATCGAACGAGGGTCGCGTGTTGCGTTTCCGTTATGATGGCGATCCGAGGTCGATGATCGGCCTACTTTCTGAAGTGGACCTTTCAATAACTACAAAGCTCCATGTTGGGATTGTTAGTTCGGCGCTTCATGTCCCTGTGATATCTCTTCCTCGGCATAATAAAACGCCGCGCTTCTACAGGCAGATGGAGCTCGATGACTGGTGTATCGATTTTCCTATGCACGAACGATTGAAGAAGTTGGTTTTGCTTCTTCGGGAGTGGGAAGATGGTCGTCGTCCCGACTATTCGACGTTTGAGATCATGCGGCGGCGGGGTTACTATAAGGATGCTATCAGGGCTGCGCTACCAATCTAGAGCCACTAGTCTTCTCGGCAATCGATACCACCGTTACCCACAGCGACGGATAATCCCGCTCGTGATCCAGCACCGTACGGATCGCACGTGCGTGAACCTCCGGCGAGGACTTGTACGTAGCGTTGCCTATATCGGCTCCCTCTACTCAAGAGTTGGAGCCTCCAGCAATCTCGGGACGGTTCACCGTGGCATTCTGGATGTGAATGAGCCTGAACCCTAGCGGGACCGTGTCGGCCATACCACGTCCCAGAACATCGGGCCGAGCCGCCTACAGGTCAAAAGTTCAAAATGATGTGTTTTTTCGCTGCCAGCTGAGATAGGAGCGTAGGCTGTTCGATCTTAGAGTGAAGCGTGCACGCTGATGCGAGGAACTGATGGTTTGCCGATCAAGGTACTCGCTGTCGCCTCATCTGGAGGTCACTGGGAGCAATTGATGCTGTTGCGTCCTGCCCTGGAACGCTTCAATACCAGCTATGTGACAACTAGGCGCGACTTTGCCGAACGCGACGGTATCGCACGTCTGTTCGTCATCCCCGACGCCAACCGGCACCGTCCACTGCTTTTCCTCACGTCGGTCGCGCAGTCGATTTCGCTGATGCGGACGATCCGCCCCGATGTAGTCATTTCCACAGGCGCGCTGCCGGGGCTGGCCTGCCTTCTGGTAGGGCGTCTGTTCGGCGCACGGACGATCTGGATCGATAGCGTTGCCAATTCCGAGAGAATTTCATTCAGCGGTTGGTGCGCGCGCCCCTTTACAAGCTATTGGGTGACGCAGTGGCAGCATCTGGCCACGTCCCACGGGGCGAAGTTTCTCGGATCGCTGCTTTGATACTCCTGACGGTCGGAACACAATTACCCTTCGATCGGCTCGTGCGGGCCGTGGACGAGGTCGCGCCGCGCCTTGACGAACCCGTTTTCGCGCAGATCGGCACAGCGAAGTTTCGCCCGGTCAATATGGAATGGGTCGATTATGTGGAGCCCATAGCATTTGATTCGCTGGTGCGCAGTTGTTCCCGGATCGTCGCTCATGCCGGCATCGGAACCGTCCTGATCGCACAGCGATACAAGCGGCCCCTGATCGTATTTCCAAGGCGGCGGTCGCTCGGCGAACATCGCAACGATCATCAGATCGCGACCACCAACGCCTTGTCCGGGCGGAAGGGCATTTATGTCGCGATGGACGAGGCGGAGCTGGCGCGGCTGTTGAGCGCGACGCTCGAACCCCCCGTCGAGGGCGATGGCCAGGCCGGGCGCGCGGCGATGGTCGATGCGCTGGCTGCGCTGATCGGCGGGCCACGGTCCTGAAGCTGCTCCGCTGAACCGTCAGCTGCTGATGCTGTCATCCGCATTGCTGGCGAACGCCGGTTGCTCGTCGTGGGGCAGGATACGCGACCACTGCATCGGCGAACCCGGATTCTGCATGCGCAGCCAGACATAATGCACCTTGTCCCAGCGAAGGACGCGGGGCGACAGATTGTCGAGCACATAGTCGCCGTCGTCGAGCCGGACAGCGAGGACCGTGTGGAGGCCTACTCGAGGCTTGTAGGCGACCAGGTAGAACATCCGTTCGGCTGCGACGCCGGCATTGACGAGCCGCATGCGCTTTTCGATCGCGAGGTCTTCGCAATCGCCCGACGCCATCTTCCCGCTGCCTGCTCGCTGCCATGTCTCCCCCACGTCCAGTCGCTGCCTTACGGTACGGTTGACGTGGGAATTGATGCTTTTCACCAGACGAATGTCGGGGGCAGGGGCGCGATCCCGGGCGCTCGATAGCCGGATCGCGCCAGCCGACAGATCGCCACCGGCCGCGCACAGTTCGCGGTCGCGCGCGCACATCTCCACGAAGCCGGCAGGGGCATCCGCGCTATGCCCGGGACGCGCGAAGGCCGGCGCGGCTGCGGGTGCTGCGGCAGCGGCGCCGGCGGTCATCGTCAAACTCAGGACGGCAGCCGCTGCACGGGATGCGAGACGCGGCCGGACGGATTGGAATGCGATCTTCATGCATGGCGTGTTGCCAGCCGCGCATGTGCGAACCTCTGACGGGGTTGGTTATGCGGAAATTAGGCCTGTTGGCACTGCGTCTGCGGAATGGTTCCCGGTCGGGAGGGCAGCGGTCGCAGCTATCCCTCATTTCGGCTTTGAGCGCACAGACAGTTTCTTCATCATTGATGCTTAGCGTGCCATGTCGATTCGAGTGGTCCTGTGCCGGACGCCGGATCGCCTCCAGGGTGGGTGACTTACCCTGGGATCAGGCATTTTCAGGAGCGGTCGACGTGGAATTGGTCTCTCAACTCTCTCCGGCAGCCAAGGCAAAAATCAAGGCGCTTTCAGGCCCACGGCCGGGGCGTTTCCTGCTGGCAGTGGCCACGACCTGGATGACGATCGGTCTCGCCATCACGGCCGCCATTCTGATGCAGAACATCATCATGACATTGGCGGCCATCTACATCGTCGCCACGCGGCAGAACCTGCTGGCGCTTCTGGTACATGAGCAGACCCACTATCTCGGGCTCAATTCGCGCTACGGCGACATGATCGCCAACTGCCTGACGAGCTATCCCCTGCTTGCGGTCACGATCGAGAACTATGCCCGCATCCACCTGCGCCATCACCGCTTCTATTTCACGCAGACCGATCCGGACTTCCTGCGCAAGCAGGGGCCGGACTGGACCTTTCCGATGACGCGGCCCAAGCTGCTGTCGCTGTTCCTCCAGGACCTTTCCGGCGTGACGTTCGTCAAATATGTGCTCGGCGGCAAGAAGGCGCAGATGTTCGACAAGAAGCTGTTCGAGCGGAAGCATCCGTCGCCCGCTTGGCTGAAGCCCGCGTTCTTCGCCGCTATCGCGCTGGTGCTGACGCTGGTCGGCGGCTGGTTTTATTTCCTCGTCTACTGGGTGGTTCCGCTCGTCACCGTCTTTCCGGTCATCGTCCGCTGGGGCGCGATCTGCGAGCATTCTTATGGGGAGGAGGGCGCGACACCCGAGGAAACCAGCCCCGTCATCTTGCCCAGCACGCTCGGCAAGCTGTTCCTGCCGAACCTGAATTTCACCATGCACGTCTATCATCACTATTTCCCCGGCGTGTCGTTCAGCGCTCTGCCGGAGGTGCACAGGATCTTCGTCGAGGAGAAGCTGGTGCGCACGGACCAACTGTTCGTCGGCCACCGCGACTATCTGCGATACATATTGACGGGCCGTCGCGCGCTCGGCGTGTCCAACGGTCCGGTCCCGGCGTAAATCATGATGACCGTGGATGGTCTGAGCAACTCCCACGGGCCGATTTAGCAATGGGGCCGACCGTTCTCGCGGTCAGCCCGTCCGGTTGGTCCTACTGCGATATGTGAAAGGTCAGAACAGCTTTTCGTTGACGTAGAGCACGTCGCCGTCCTGCAGCAGGTCATCCAAACCGACCTTCTTGATCTTCTTGTCGCCGCGATGGAGCGTGACCTTCTTCTCGCTGCCGGCGAGAGTCGGACCGCCAGCACGGGCCAGTGCCTGCCTGACCGTCATGTCGCTGCGGCCCGCAATGGCACCCGGGCTGTTGACCTGGCCGTAGATGAAGATGGTCGGCGCGTTGGGAATGAAAAGCGTATCGCCCGGCTGAAGCTTCGTTGCCGTGCTCCACTCGCCGGTGAGTTGCGACAGCGGGATGTGATGCTCGGTCTCGGTGGCCGCGCGGCGGAGGATGATGTAGTCGGCGGCCTGCCCACCGGCACCACCCGCCTGGGCCAGCACCATCGCGACATTTGGATCGTTGGACAATGGGTAGACGCCCGGCTTCGCCACCTGGCCAAAGACGGTGACGGCGTTGCTCACATAGTCGCGCACTTCGACGCCTACGATCGGCTCGTTGAAATAGCCCTGCTTCTTGAGCTGGGTGGCAATCTCGTCCGAAAGCTGGCGGGCGGTCACCTTGGTCGCCTTGACCGGACCCAGATAGGGAACGGTGGCCGTGCCATCCTCCTTAATCCGGGTCTGGAACGATTGCGTCTGCCCCAGGCTGAAGATCGTGATCTCGATCTCGTCGTTGCTGCCGAGGACATAGCCTTCGCTGGCTTTGGCCGCCGGCGTTTCCGCCTGCTGAGCCGATACAGGCATGTGTGTCACCCCGGCCGAAGTGGCCAGTAACGCCATACCCAAATGCGCCAGACATCTGATCATCGCAAACTCCTAGAACTTTAAACCTATGCCCGCGCCGATGGCGGTCGAGTCATAGTCGAAACGATCGCCCGATGCATTGCGCTTTCTGTGAGTCACATTCACCGATGCGGAAAGGTTGCGCACGATCTGATGCGAGACGCCTGCGCCGAACGTGATCGTGCGGTCGGAGGTGAAGAAGTCGGCCGGTGTGACCGCGCGGTTGACCTCGAACCGCCGATTGGTGAGCGATGCCGAACCGTTGAGCGCGGTCTTGCTGCTCAGCCCCCATTGTGCACCCAGCGCGTAGCGATCGATCCGCTGGTAGGATGCGGCGATCGACTGGGTGTTGCTGACCTGGCGTACCGCGGTGGCGGACAGCGACAGCCGAGGGGTCGGCCTCCAGCGGATCAGCCCGTCAAAGGAAGGCCCCGAACTGCTGCCCACGCCCGCAGACTTGCTGCGCGCCCAATAATATCCGCCGCCCAGCATCAGGCTGATCTGCGACGACACGTCACGCTGGAATCGTAATGTGACTTCGTCGAGGCGCGATGTCTCGTCGCCGGTCACCTGGGGACGCTCGCGCTTGATCTCGGCGACGGACAGGCTGGCGATAAAAATGCCCAGCGAGGGCTTAGTATAGCGCAGGCCCGCTCGTCCGCGGATCATCTGCGATGTCGAGGTGACGCTGCTCCCGCTGGAAAAGCGGCGATAGCTGCCACCCACTTCGGGAGCGAAGCCGGCACTTCGTCCGCAGACGATGGAGACATCATACTCCTGGGTCGTCTGCGTGCTGACTTCTCCACCGGTGGTATCGGCAAGGTCGAGCAACGAGCGGTTGTAGGCGCCTGTAACGGTCACCGGGCAGCGTGCGCCGACGGGAAGCTGGACGCTGCCATCAACATCGATCCGGACCCGGTCGAGAAACTTGAACCGGGTATTGTAGTCATAGCCTGCGGAACCGCCCAGCTTCACCTGCGTGCGCCCGAACAAGCGGGAAATGTCTGCGTCGATCCCGGGCGTAATCCGGAGATTTCCGCTGTCGTCGACAGGGTCGGAATCTTTCAGCGGATTGGTTTCATAGAGCGTGCGCAGGCTGGGTCGAATGATGAACCGGTCGGCATTTCCGACGCTGCCTTGGCTGGTCGGCGCACCCACCTGCGTCGTACCGAGCAAGGGGCGTACCTCCTGCGCCTGTGCCACCGGCGCGAGCGCCGCCAGGCATCCCATGGCCAACAGAGCCCCCGACACGCCTTTGCGATCGACGGTGACCCGCTTTTTCCCCCTTGCTGCCGTCAACTGAAAACCCCCTGATCCCTGCTCTGCCTGAGCATGCTATAATGTTGGCGCAGGATTATGCCGAAAAAAAGAATGTTGCCCACGATGTAGCGCTTGCTCAGTCGGCGCGGCTCCAAAAACAGGCGGAAGACCCACTCAAGGCCCCGTTTTCGCATGAACAAGGGAGCCCGGGGGACAAGCCCGGCGAATCGATCGATCAACGCACCGACACATAGCGTCGGTACGCCGATATGTGGACCATTTCGCGTCGCCCACATTTCCTGCCGCGGATGGCCCATGCCCACCAGCACAATATCCGGCTTGCACGCGCGGATTTCCTCCAGCACCATCGGCTCTTCGGCGGATGAGAAGAAGCCGTCGCGAACGCCGGCTATGGCGATATTGGGAAATCCGGCGCGCACCTTTTTCGCCGCTTTTGCAGCGACACCGGGCTTTCCTCCCAACAGGAAGACCGATGTCCCCGCTGGCAACATGGCAAGCAGGTCCGGCGTGAGATCGGTCCCATTCAGATTGTCAGGAAATGTCTTGCCGTAGAGAAGCCGGCTTCCGATGTTCACGCCGCTCCCGTCGTTGAACAGGGTCATCTGCTTGAGAGCATTGCGAAAGTCGGCATCCTGCCGGGCGATTGTCACCGTGTGGGCGTTGCAGAAACCAATAACGCTACTCTCGGCGTATCGCACGGCGCGGTAAATGCGCTGCAGAGCGCGCTTGCGTCGCTCCACCAGGATCGCCACGTCACCGATACATCTCGTTTCTGGAAAAGGCGCCATCATGTTCAGTCATATTCCTCAACACTGAGTCGGCCCACCCTCTTGATCGATTATAGTGTCAACGCATTGCAGTTCGTTAAAAACGCGCGCGCAACTACTACCAAAATGCTCGCGTTTCAGTCCACCACCACCGTCCCCAAAAACAATATGCTTTCCGAGTGAATTCGATCCGCGACGCTCGCGACATCATTCAACATCGTGACCCCCCGTCGCACGACCAGCATAGCGGCATCGAAACCCTTGGCGCACAATATCCCCAGCGTGTCCGCCTCTCCGCCGACAACGATGATCTTCTCGAACCTGTCGGTTGCCCGCTCGGTGACGAGCGCCAGCGATGTCTGTTCCAGAAGCCCGCGCCCTCCCGACACGGTCGGCCCGGCGGTCACAAGCGACAGGCCCTTTACCGAACTGGGTTGCACGGGAAAGCTGTGACCGCGCTGGCTCGACAGCAGTGTCGAAATACCAAACTCGTTCTGCGCGGCAAAAAGATCATGGACCACGGGCGTATCGAGGTCGGCGTCGATCAACAGGGTCCGAAGGCCGCCGCGCGCGCAGGCTACTGCCAGATTGGCGGCGAGAATCGCGGCTTCGGTGTTGCCGTCCAAGTTCAGTAAAACCACCCGCCGCGGTGGTGCCGACGCACCCTCATTCTGCGCCGTGATCGTCAGCCGCAGATCGCGAGCGCATTTGGAGATCGGATCGTCGTCGTCATAGGCCATCACGATGGCGGGGCTGATCTTGCTGTCGTCGCCAGGGTCGCGGCTGTGCGACTGCTCGAACAAGGCACGCTCGATATCCTCGGGAGTTGCGAATTCCATGTCCACGGCGATCTCGCCGAACAGTTCGCCCGTGCGGGCCTGCCGGCTGAGCACGTCGGCCGTCTGTTCGGGCAGCAGGCCCAGAAGCTCGCCGATGCGCAGCGTGGCCGATTGCGCCTCGGCCTCACCTGCGCCCTGGACAGCCAGCCTTTCGGTGGATTGCAACCTCATTTAAGCGACACTTTCCTCTTCGAGCCAGCTATTCGCTTTGGACTTCGTGAAGTTGATCGAACCGAGCACCGGGAATCCGGAGGCCATTTCCAGCCCCTGATCCGAATGGATCACTGGGCGCCAAAGCTGAAGCGCGATCGCCGTGCCGATGGCGACGAGAGCCGCCAGGATAGTGCCAAGGAGCAGCCGTATGCCCATCTTCGGTTCCGAAGGAAACAAGGGGGGCGTCGCGATGTCCAGCCGCCGTGCGTTGGTCGTGGGCGCGACAGCCTGAAGGCGCATCGTTTCTAGATTCTGGATGACGAGGTCATAGGCCGCCTGTGCGGAATCGACGTCCCGCTTGAGGACCTCGAACTCGGCCCTGTCTTCGGCATTGCCGAGAATCTGTGCTTCCTGTCCGGCCAGTTCACGCCGCAACGAGCCTTCCTTCGCGCTCGCGGCCCGCGCTGCCGCGCGAAGGCTGCTCGCCGATGTGGCGAGTTCGCTGTTGAGCTTCGCGCGCAGTTCGGCGATCTGCGCTTCCAGCGCCTTGCGTGCCGGGTGATTGGGGCCCAGCGCGACGCTCTGCTGGCTGAGTTCGGCGGATTTGGAAGCGATTTCGGACCGCAGTCCCTGGATGACGCCCGAATTTTGGACGTCGGGCATGATCGACGCGCCCGTGGCGCGAGAGCTCATGTCGGCGCTCTCGACTTCGGCACCCGTCAGGGCAGTCTGCAGCTCCTGCAGCCTGCCTGCCGCAGCGTCGCTCGACGCATTGTCTACGATGCCCGTGTCCCGTTTGAACGCCGTAAGCTTGTTCTGCGCTTCTTCCAGGCTGGCGCGAACCTCACGCGTGCGGTCCTTGAACCACCGGGCGTAGGTGCGGGCCGGATCGGTCTGAAGCTCAAGCCGTTGCTCGAGATAGCTGTCGGCAAAGGCATTCGCCAGCGTTGATGCCATCTGCGGATCGCGCGAACGATACTGGATGGTGAGGACTCGCGAGGACCGTTCCACCGACAGGCGGAGGCCGCCGGACAGGATGTTGCCGTACCAGGAATAGAGATCGACCTTGCCGCCCGTCGACTGCTGCCATTTCTCGATGATGCGCGCATCGGCGAGATCGAGTTTCTTGACCACGTTGGCCGAGACAAGGTCGCTCCTGATGACGTCCATCTGGGTCGCCAGCAGCGCCGCCTGATCGCCGTCGCCGACCGTGGTGCCCTTCACGGGATCGAGCGCATCGGCGAAGATGAGCGTCGTCGTGGCGGAGTAGATCCGGGGCGTGGTGTAAATCCAGAAGCACACGCCTGCGATGATCACGCCCGCGATGAGGAGTTCGAGGCGCCAGCGTTCCCTGACGACCAGCAGGATATCACGTATTGACAGCATATGCATCCTGCACCCCCGATCCCGGCTTGTGCGCTTTACCCGCCTGTTTTGACATGATCCCGGCGATAACGAACTGCGGAGCCAGGCTGTCGGCAAATGTGAGACAGGGAACCGTCTCGGATCCGAAGCGAAGAGGCGTTATGGTCAGCACCTGACCCAGCGCAACAATCAGATCCTGATACTCGGCAAATTCGGTGAGCTGGTCGGAAACCGCGAGGGTGCGCGCCAGCCTTTCCAACCGGTCGAGATCGCAACCGCTGTCGATGACCCGGGCGATCTGGAGGGAATCGACCTCGTTCATTCCGGCCCAGTGGTCGATGGCGAAGCGCAGTCCCTCAACGACGTCCGGTTCCTCGACCTTCTGATGGTCCGCGCGGACGGCGCTCAAAATGGCCTGATGGCAAAACAGGCGGACATGATAGGGCGAGCCGCACGCGGCGCGGATGATCGCGGCCCGCGCATCCGGCGTCACGTCAATGCCGGCCACCGAACAACCGCGGTTGATCAGGGCGGATACGCTGCTCTCATCGATTCGGTCGAGCCGCAGCGTCTTGACGTGGCGGCGCAGCGAGGGATGCGCCTCGATTACCTCGTTGACGCTTTGAGCGATGCCCACCAGCATGAACACCAGATTGGAGTCCGCGTCCGACAACAGCTTCATGGTGATCGCGATGTCGGCTTTGACCTGAGGATCGCTGATCCGGTCGAACTCGTCGAGAACGAAAATCGTCGGCTGCTGGAACAGGTTCTCTACAAGGTAAGCAAAGATCCGGGGACCGAAATCCTTTGGAATAAGTTCCTTTTTCACCGTGTATGCTTGCCGCGCTGCAACATCGATGGCGGCATCGGGGAGATCGTAGAGGAAGCCACGCATCAGGTCCGCAAAGCCGGCACCCGGCTCGCACGGCAGATAGAGGACGATGGCGCCCTTCTGGTCGGCGAAATCGCCGAAGATCTTGACCAGCGATGTCTTGCCCGAGCCGCGCGCCCCGTGAACGATGGCATGCTGGCCCGAGTCGAGGACCGCCGACAGCAGCGCGTCGATCTCCTGGCGGCGGCCGAAAAGCTCGGAACGGCTCTTCACGGGCCGGGACGAATCGAAGATTTTGGCAATGGCCCGGCGGCTAAGCTTGCGCGACATGGAGACCGGACGCGCGGATGACGGCGCGGCTGCGGCTGGCGGAGCGCGTCCAGCCATGGGCCGGGTGACGGGAGCAGGAGCAAGCGGCCGGGGAGGGGCAACGACGGGACGCGGCCGCCGGTGTTTTGCTCCGCGGCGTGATTGCTTACCTAACAACCAGCCCAGGAAAGCGGGAATTCTGGGGTGCATTGAAACTCCATCGGCCGGCGTCGCGTGGATAACCCTCCGCAGTGCACAACGCAATCATACTTACCATATTAGTCAGCGAGATATTGATTGAGTATGAATGTCTGAGGCTTGGCGACTTTCCGCTGCGGTTGGATGCTCATCGGATATTTGCCCCACCACCGGCCTGCAGCCCAGTAGGTCCAGCCCAGCCAGACATCGTCATTGGCCTCCATATGCTTGAGCAGCGCTTCGAGAGAGGCCAGGCAAGCAGAATTGGAAGTGGCACCGAATTCCCCCAGAAAGCCGCGAAAGCCGTGGTCGCGCAGCCACTTCGTCGCGAACGTCATGCGCCGCTCCACGGTATCGGCGTCGACGCAGGTCGATTTCGTGCCCGAGCTGTCGGAGTCGAGATATTGATGCATCTCTATGGCGAAATTGCTGCCGGGGTCGCTGAAATCGGCGAACAGCGCAGCGTTGGACAAGGGCCCTCCCCGGTGCCAGCTATGCGCGCCGGTCCATAGCGTTCCCGGCACCAGAACAAGATTGCGCGCGCCTGTTTTGCGGACGGCCTTGATCGCCTGTTCTGCCGCGTCCCGCCAGACGAGCGGTGACAGGCCGCTCGGCTCGTTCATGAGGCCGAACGCCACCTTCTGATTTTTTCCGTAATGACGCGCCAGCTTCGACCACAGATCGGCAAGAGCGGTTACCGGCAGGCCTGGCGTTCCGAGCTTGACGCCGGCGTGCCCGGCATAATTGTGGATATCCAGGACGATCAACTTGACGCCGCCCATCGCGCCGATCGAGCGATCCACAAGTTGAAGCTCGCGGGGGTTGAGTGGGCCGCCCGGCACCGGTTGCAGCCGTTCCCAGCGCACGGGGAGCCGCACCGTGTTCATCCCATAAGCCACGAAGGGTGCCACATCGCGCGCTTCGGGATACATATATTGGAAACCGTGGCGCCCGGTCAGGACATTGCCGAACTCCCCGCCCGCCATGTTTACGCCGGTGTAGCGCATGATCGACGGCCCATGAGGGCGTGCGGGCTGTTCCGCATCCGCCTTGCTCGATGGAAGGGCGTTCGAGAGGCTCACCCCGAGGAGCGTCGCCAGCCCCATCGCCGCCAACGCCCGGCCCGTGCTGCGAAGATGGCGATATGTGTTTGTCATGGCGAACTCTTAACCACTTTGTTGTTGGTTTCGGAGCGCAGTGGCAGGACACGGAACGCGCCCGCCATCGCCCAGAGGAGTGCTGCGGTCTTGATCGACAACGGGCTGGTGCTGCTGATCAGCAACTGGCCGACCAGGTACAGCACAAACCCCCAGAGAAACCGACGTGAAGACGCATCGTTCCCGCGCGGGTAAAGCAGGATGAACGCCATCAACCCCAGAAAGCCGAAGATGGTGCTGATCCCGATGACGTAGGTATATCCGGAATCGCGCTCGCCAAGGCTGGACAAGGCATTCGCTCCGAGGAAGAAATCCCAGTCAGCCAGCCCGAACCGGTATCCGATGAACGACAGGCGACCGATCAGGTCATCGGTGCGGTTCCACGTGAAGTTCATGTTGACGACCCACACGATCCCCCAAACCGCCAGGACCGCCAGCGCGAGAAACTCGCGTCGAAGGAGGGGGAACAGGAAAAAGCCGATCGCCATCATCACGACGAACGCCGAGCCGAAGCGCGAATTCGTCGAAACGATGATCAGCACCACGACCGCTATCAACAAGGTCCGTACGGGAAGCGACAGCGCCGCCCACCGCGCCGAGACATAAATGGCGAGGATAATCGCAAAGTTGGCGTTGGATATCTGCTCCAGGAATATCGACGATGTGCGAGGCACGCTGAAAAAGCCGAAGGAGAATCGGCCTTCATAGCTTGTCGCGGTATTGAACAGGCCGGTGTTGTTGTACTCACTTGTTTCGATTCCGCGTGTCGCCTCGTAAAAGGCCGCCGGATGGAACAAGGTCACATACAGTTGCGGCGTTGCGATCTCGATGATCAGGACGACACCCACGATGATCCCGAGGATCAGCATGGTGCGGTCGATCATTCGCACGTCCATCCGCTGCCCGAGGAGCGCGAACATACCGATGATGAAACCTGAACGGATCACCTCGACCATCAACCGGTCGACGACCAGCGAGACGTAAAGGGCAAGAACGACCGTTCCGAACAGGAAGGCGAAACCGGCTCCGTCACTGAACTGAAGACCGTGACGGAACACGAGAACACCGCTCGTCATGAGCAGCAGCACCTCGATCGCGACGACGAGCCCCGTCGAAAGCGGGAAGCCGAAGGAGTGCAACATGGCGAGAACGCCCGAATACATGGTCGCCGCTAACGGCAGATATCCGGCCCAGGCGGGCAGATCGTCGTTGATCGCGGCCGTGGGGCGACGCCGGGGCAATGCAGCGGTACCCATATCCTAGCCGACCTCACCCGGCAGCGGCGCGGCGAGCGCATCCGCATCGGTCGTGTGAGTCGCACCGGGTGCGCGGCCCGCCAGCATCCCTTCATATTCGGCGGCGAACTGCCGGGCGACTTTCGGCCATCCATAGGACGCGCTCGCCGCGATGTTCGCGCTCCTGTGTCGATCAAATTCCGCGCCCATCTCCTCATGCAACGTTCGGATCGCTTCGGCCGCGTCCTTCGGCTGGCTCATCGGCACGCAGATGCCGCGGTCGGTCAGCCGGACAAGCCGCTCGAAGGGCGCGATGGCATTGAGAACCGGCGTCAGCCCCGCTGACAGCCCCTCGACAGCGCTGATCCCGAAGCCTTCGAAGCGCGACGCCGAAGCGATATAGGACGCGCGCGCGCACAGGTCGCGGACCGTCGCGTCGTCGGGCCCGACATGAATTTCGGTACGGTCCGCCACCCCCAGCCGTGCTGCGGCCGCGCGCAGATCGTCACCCGTCAGGTCTGAATCGTCGCCGACGACGAGCAGTCGCCAGGGCGGCCCCAGTTCGCCCACGAGCGCGAACAGGTCCTCGATCGCCTTGTTGAGCGAGAACCTGCCAATGAAGAGGAGTGTCGGCTGAAGCGTTTTGGCGCCCGCGTCGTGCCATTTGCGGATGTCGACCCCGTTCTCGATCACGATCGTTCGACCAGGGGCAATGCTGGAGAAAGTTTCGCCGTCGCTCTGGCTCGACGCGAAGATGCGCCCGTAATGCCGCGCTGAGGCGCGTGTCATGCTGGCGAACCAGATTTTCTTGAGCCGCGAGGCATAGCCGGTGTGAAAGAAGCCGCCATGTGTCGACGCAACCAGCGGCATGCGATGGAAGCGCTGTGTATGGGCCACGAAGTCGAAGAAGAAATCGACGGCATGGACATGGACCAGATCGGCATTCTTCAGATGCTTCAGGACGCCGGGGGCGAGGGGATAGCGGCTGGAGCCGCGCCACGGAATCCGCGTGATCGGCAGGCCGCGATACTCGCCCTCAGCCGGCCAGATCTGATCCCGGTAGCGGAAGTCGCAATTGAGCGTGACGATCGAAGAGTCGATGCCCTGCGTGTCGCGCAGCGCCTCGGCCAGATTGGCGACCATGCCCTCCAGTCCGCCCACCATGGGATGGAACTGTCGGACGACGTGGATCACGCGCATGGCCGGCCTTCGCTTTCGGCCGCGGGTCGCGTCGCACGTGGCCTGCCGCGTTTCATGCAAATTCGACCGGTGTTTTGCCGCGAAGGGTCGATGTCACGCGCCGCCTCCAGGCCGAAAAACCGCGCAGGCGCTGATTGACCTGATCGGTCTCGATATCGCTGCCGAAGCCGATCACCGTCTCCTGGCTGGCGGAAAACTTGTCCTGCTCCGCCAGCGCGGGCACGACCTGAAGCGTGCAGAGCGACTCCGCGACCCGCGATGTCGCGCGATTGAACAGATAGTCGTCGGCGGGCGACTCATATCGCGGATCACCGTTCACGAGGCGGCGGGCGGTATCCTGTGACAGAATATAGGCACCGGCGCCCCATGCGGACGACCGTATCTGCCGTATCCTCCGCCCCGCATGCTCGACGAGGGTGGGGCCCAGCGACAGCCACTGGCCGGTACTTTCGAGCCTGACGACATCGGCTTGCTGCGGTATCCAGTCGGTGCTGCCGACAAAGGCGGGCAAGTCGCTCGACACATGGATATCGTCCTCGAGCACCAGGCCGTACGATGCCTCTCCTTCGGCGATATTCTGCCAAGCCCGCCGATGGCTCATCAGGCAGCCGATCTGGCCCGGACGCCAGCCGCGCTTTCCGTCGCGCGGGCGTTGGCGGATGAACTCCACGCGTTCGGCCTCGCTCAGGGCGGCACCGTCAACGGCATCGATCCGCGTGAAACCCACGCCGAGCGAGTCAAACCGGTCGGTGACGAATGCGAGCCGATGCGCCGCGCGCGCCATGTTGATGACATAGGCGGGAATCATCTGCGTCATGCCAGGCTCGGATGAATGTGGCTGCCCGAGCGCGCGGAATGCGGCCATTTGCCGGGTGCGGGGCAGAGCCATGAAGAGCAGTTCATCGAAAGACTCCGGTTCAACAATCGTCTGCACGCCGCAGCGACGCGACAGTGCGTCGGTACATGGCGGATGAACGCGCCCCTATCACAGGCCGTCTATCCGGCGTGGTGACCTGCGACACGGCCGGCACCATAATCTTCACGTAGTTGATAGACCCTTTCCATCAACAGTGCCTGCCGGGCACTCAGCACGTCGTCACGGCTTCGGCACGGCCGTCGCCGAGCAGCAGCGCGCAGATCGCGGGCTATCAGTCCGGTTGAAACGGAGCGGGGCAGGCTGTCGATTCCACGACGAAGCAACTGGGTGGCGCGCGCTTTCAGAGACGGCCTTTGCGGCGCAGCGGCGCTCCTTTTGTCGGGGTCGGATGGGGTCGCGATATCTGCCGCGCCATATTGCGCATTGGGAGCGAGCTTCATCTGGATTTTCGCCCAAGGCCCGACCGGTGTCGGATCATAGTCAAGCTCGAGCGAGCCGGTCCAGTCCTTCCATTTGAACGACGAGCGGTGCGTTCCAATCACGGGCACCCAGGGTTTCCGGAACGCATCCGCGATGATCGCGGCGTGCATGGATTCTGCGACCACCAGTTTCGCTCCGGCAATCTGCTGGATCACCGATCGCGCTTCGCCGCAGGGATCGACCCAGCGCAACCCGGCCTGCTCGGCGGCGTCGCGCCATTCGGCCAAGGGTGCCGTCTCCCAATGCGGGATGAAGATCGCATCACCCTCGCCGACGTCCCAGCCATCCATCTGGGGCAGGAGAACGGCGGGATCGATGACGGCCCTGTCGTCCGGCAGTCCCAGAAGCCGCGCGGTCAGCGGTCCGCGCACGGCATAGGTCATCCAGCCCGGCCCCTGGATGCTCGAAGGCGCGCGGCTATAACCCACGCCGCTTCCCATCACTACGCGCGGGGAGGCCTGCGGCAGCGAGGCCGACAGAACCGTCCCGACCCCGATCAGAAGCGCGCCGTCATCGGGATCGGCCACGACTTCGGGCATCAGATGGTTCCAGAGGAACAGATTGAGATCATCACCGAAATTCGGTCGCGGCCCCACCCAGCGATATATCTTCACAAGATCACCTCGGTACCGGGCAGAGCGGAGCCGCTGCGCAATCGCTTGCGCTCGTGCATCCGGTATGGCAAAGCTTACGCTGCAATGCAACACATAGTCAGGTCGAACGACATTGTCTTCATCCTCGCCTGATGCATCGGCCGCCAGTTTCGCCGGACTTTCTTCCGCTGATTTATGAAGATTGCAATAATCGTATATTGCTTGCGAGGCGGTGGCGCGGAACGCGTGTGCAGCTATCTTGCCGATGGCCTTGTCGAGAAAGGCCATGAGGTAACGTTGATTACCGAACTGAGCCCCGACAGCGATCAGTACATACTTGATCCCAGGGTGTCGCGCAGGGTGATCGGCACGCCCGGGGCGTCGCCGGACGACTATCGCCGCAAGCGCGGTTCGATGCTGGGCCGCCTTTGGCGCCTGACGCAAAAGGTGATGCGGCTGCGCAGGGTATTCACGCGCCTGAAGCCCGACGTTGTCATATCGTTCATGACTCGCAGCAATAACATGGCGCTGATGGCGGGTGCCGGATTGCCGATCAGAACGGTGATCTGCGAACGCAACGATCCGCGGCTGAACAAGGAGCCTGCAATCGACCGCCGTTTGCGTGCCAGGCTCTACCGGCACGCTGATCTGTTGATCGCTCAGACGGACACCATGGGCTGCGTCGCGCGGGACCTGTTCGGGGTGAAGGACACGCTGACCATCCCTAACCCTTGCGTCACCCCCGCACCGCGCGGGATCCCCGGCCTAGCTGACGTCCCGGACGACTATATATTGGCGATGGGCCGGCTTGCCCCGCAGAAGGGTTTCGATGTCCTGATAAGGGCCTATGCCGCATCGCGCGCGAAAAGCTCGATCGCGCTCGTTATCGCGGGGCAGGGCGGGCATGGCGACTGGTACCTGTCGATCGCCGAGGAAGAGGGCGTCGCATCGCAGGTACATTTCGTCGGCCATGTGGATGACCCTTACCCACTCCTCAAGAACTGCCGGATGTTCGTACTGTCGTCCCATTATGAGGGCTTTCCGAATGTCCTGCTGGAAAGCATGTCGCTCGGCCGGCCGGTCATCTCGACCATTTTGCCGAGCGGCGCGCACGATATGATCGAGCACGGCGTCAACGGCCTGCTGGTGCCCACGAAGGATGTCGATGCCTTGGCGGCGGCGATCGATGTGCTCGCCGACGATCGTGATGCGGCGGAGGCCATGGGAGCGCGTGCGCCTGCTGCGGTGGCGCAATTCAGCTTGCCCGTGGTGCTGGGAAAATGGGAAGAGGCCGCCGCTACTGTGCTGAGAGGGGCGGTGAGGGCAGCATGATCGGACGTATCGTCAACGCCGTCCACCTGTGGCTGTTGCAGCGCCGGGCGGACATTATCATCGACAAGACCGCGCGCGTTTCACGCCGCGCGCAATTCTACGCAGGGGGCAGGGGGCGTATCCGCATCGGCAAGCGATGCGAGATCGGCGCGAGCGCGATCCTCAACTGCCACGGCGGATCCATCGAAATGGGTGATGATTCCACCGTAAACGAAGGCGCGGTCCTGTACGGACATGGCGGCTTGAAGATCGGTTCCGGTGTCCGCATCGCGGCCCAGACAGTCATTATACCCGCCAATCATGGCATAGCCCGCGACCAGCCCGTTTTCCGCCAGCCGCAGACCAAGCTGGGCATTGTCATCGAGGACGATGTCTGGATCGGGACCGGCGCGCGCATCCTCGACGGGGTCACGCTCGCGACCGGCAGCGTCGTCGGGGCCGGCGCGGTCGTGACACGTTCGACCGAACCCTACAGCATCAATGTGGGGGTGCCAGCCAGGAAGATCGGGGAGCGCAGTTGAGCGCCGGCGAGGATGCGGCACCCCAGCAGGGATTGAAGCAGCGCGCCGTCAAGGGCGCGAGCTGGAGTCTGCTCGACAACATCGCCCAGCAGGTTCTGACCCTCGTCATCTTCATCCTGCTCGGCCGCATCTTGTCGCCCGCGCTGTTCGGTATCGTGTCCACCGCGCTGGTGTTCGTGATGCTGCTGCGCAATTCGGTGCTGAATTCCATCGCCACCGGGCTGGTCGCGTTGCGAACGCCCACCGACGAGGATTATGACACCGGCTTCTGGCTGGCGATGATGATCGCCGCCGGGTGTTTCGCGGCATTGATCCTCGGGGCCGGACCGCTCGCGATGCTCTTCGATATTCCGGAGATGACGAGCGTCGTCAGGGCGACGGCGATCATGGTTCTGCTGTCGGGCCTGTCCTATGCGCATGCGGCCTGGGCGCGGCGGAATTTCATGTTCCGCGCTCTGGCGATGCGCAACACCATCGGGACGTTGTCCGGCGGTGCCGTCGCGATCACGCTTGCGCTGCTGGGTTACGGCATCGCCGCGCTCGTGGCCAATCAACTGGTTACCAATTTGGTGGCGCTCCTGCTGCTTTGGCGGGCCATCGCCTGGCGACCGAAGATGCGCTTTTCCGGAGAGCGCGCCAAAGCCATCTTGAACACGGCCCTTCCCCTGAGCGTCAATCAGGGGCTTAACTTCGTTGCACAGAACTTCGACACTGCGCTCGTGACCTATCTGCTCGGCCCGGTCGCGGGCGGGCTTTATGCGGTGGCAAAGCGGATCATGCTTTCGATCCAGGTCGCCTTGTTCCAGCCGATCGCCAACGTGACCCTGCCGACATTTGCGGAGGTCAACACCCAGCCTGAGCGGATGGCGGGCGCTGTCGCGCGGACGGCGGGTCTGGTGATGGCGATCATCGCTCCGCTGTCCATCGGCCTTGCGCTCACTGCCGTTCCTGCCATCGACGTTTTGTTCGGGGACAAGTGGGAGGGCGCTGCACCCGTGTTGACCGTGCTCGCCGGATTCGGGCTGGCGACGCCCGCTCTCAACATCCTTCAGCAGGCGATAACCGCCATGGGCAAGGCGCGCTGGAACCTGATGATGACAAGTCTTCAGATGCTGCTCGCGGTTGGGGCGTCCTTCGCCCTCGCTGATCCCGGTCCGGCGCAGATCGCCTTGTGCCTCACGCTGCCGATGAGCATCAACCTTCTGCTCAGCCTGTTTCTGCTGACGCGCCTGATTCCGCTGACCGTCTCGCGCTATCTGCAGGCGGTGGCACCCCCGTTGCTGTGCGCAGGACTGATGGCCGCAGCGATTGCCTTCACGCCGGTAACCTTCGACAGTCCGTTGCTCGAACTGCTGTTGCTGAGTGCCGTCGGCGGCATCACCTATGTCGCCGCCTGTCTGCTTCTCGCTCGCGATGCGGTGCGTGAGGTCATGGGGATCGCCGGACCTTACCTCCCGCGCCGGCTTCGCTCCGTCGGGGGACTGTCATGAGGATATTGATCGGAACCGCGCATTTCTTCGCCCCGATCTACCGCGATGCGGGAATGCACCGCTTCGCCAAGTCGCTGGCGGCGAAGGGGCATCATGTTGACTTCATCACCTTCGGCCAGAGCAGGCTGAAGCAGGCGACCAAGCCCGACATCCGCCGCTTCATCGACTCCGCCGCGCAAGCCGTCGCGCAAGGGATCAATCCGCCCAACATCCATGCCCATGTGCATGGCGAACTGTTTCATCCGCCAAGCGGCTCACCAAAGCTGGAGGCGCTGACCCGGCCGCTGTTGCCGCTCTACGGTCGCCGCCTCGACGCGCATGTCGCCGCTGCCGCGCGGCAGGCGGACGTCGTCATCCTGGAATGCGGCAACGCCGTCTGCTGGTACCGCGCGATCCGCGCGCTCGCACCCGATGCCACTTATCTGGCCTTCTACAACGACAGGCTCGATCTGGTCGGCTTCCGCAAGGAGGTGATCGACTGGAATCTGCGGCTGCTTCCCGAATTCGACATGGTCCGCACCAATGCCGAACGGCTGCTCGACTATCTCCCGGCCGCTGCCTACGGCCGCTATGTGCCGCAGGGTGTCGATAAGGAGAAGATCCGCTTCGACATGCCGTCGCCTTATGCGGCGGGGACGCGCAACATCGTGTCGGTGGGGAACATGCTGTTCGATGCCGATGCCGTTCGCGAGATCGCGGCCGCCGATTCCGGTGCCACGGTGCATGTGATCGGGGCGGACATGACCGATCCTCCGGCCAATGTCGTGGTCTATGGCGAACTGCCCTTCGAGAAGACGCTGCCCTATATCGTGCATGCCGATGTCGGCCTTGCGCCCTATCGGGCCGAAGACAATGCCGACTATCTGGCGCAGTCGAGCCTCAAGATTCAGCAATATAGCTATAGCGGGCTGCCGATCCTCCTTTCTTCTGTGCTGAAGATCGATGGCGTCAACATGGTCCACTATGACCGCTCGGTCCCCGGCAATGTCGCGCAGGCCGTGGCGCGGGCGTTCGCGCTCGGCAAGTCGCGAGACTATGGCAGCCATATTCTCGGCTGGGCCGAGGTCGGGGATGTGCTGATCGAGGAGATGACCGAGGCGCGCGTGCGGCGAGGCTCCCGCCCGGCGGCGTAGCCGTCAGCGCGGGGTGGGCCTCGCTCAGAGGGGCGGCATCTGGGCGATGACTTCGCGCGCGGCCGAAGCGGTGAGATGGCCATAGTCGATGTGATAGGGGCTGCCGTCCGCCGCGAACAAACGGCACTGCTTGCCGGGGCATTCGACCTCGACCTGGGACACATAATGCGCACCGGCGGCCGTCACCCGAGGCGCCATCGCGCGGTCCACTTCGAATCGTCCGGTGTGCAGATGCTGCAGGACCTGCTCGGGCTTGTCGCGCATGACTGCGCGGGCGAGCAGAAGTGGAAAGCTGCTGTCATATTCGACCGTGGGGCCGATGACCGTCACGCGATGGCCACCCGACACGAGTTGGCGGACCGTCCCGTCGATCTGGTCGAGTTCTCCCGACTTCCAGCGGCCCGCGAGAACGATATCGCGGATGCCGCTGCCCGCCAGCCTGTTGGCGTATACCTCGCGGATGGCGTTCGTACATGCAGGCAGTCCCGTCGGCTCAAGGAGCGGCCGGCATCCGGAAACCGTGATCTGGACGATGTGCAGGTCCGGAAAACGCTCGCGCAACGCGCCCCAATATTGGGAGGCATGGCTGTCGCCGATCAGCAAAATGTTCCTCTTGCCCGGAACCGTGCGGAAGCAGCGATCGACGTTCAGACCTTCGGTGCCGCTGATGAAGCAGGTGCCGAGGCCGGTCTGCGCGACATGCTCCGGGCTGGACGGATAGTCCACGAAATCGGCGATGCGGGCTGCTTCCGGCGGAGTTGCAGTGATCCGGGCCGCATTCTGGTGCACGACGAGCGCTACGCCACAGATCGCGACGATCGCGCCGAGCCCGACAGGGACGGTTATCGCCGGGCGGGCGGGGCGGAACCTGCTCAGGAAGGGCAGCTCGATCGCGGTGCGCGACACCGCGCCCGCAACGATCGACG
>CAZHGR010000022.1:0-35010 GCA_964532255.1 uncultured Sphingobium sp. | reverse complement strand
AGCATCTCGACTTCCTGACGCCGGACGAGAAGGACACGTTCAAGACCAGCTTCGAGATCGACCAGCGCTGGCTGATCGAGCTCGCCGCCGACCGCACGCCCTATATCGACCAGGCGCAGTCGCTGAACCTGTTCATCCCCGCCGATGCGGAGAAGTGGGATTTGCTGATGCTGCACTTCCGCGCGTGGGAGCTGGGCATCAAGTCGCTCTATTATCTGCGGTCGAAGTCGATCCAGCGCGCGGGCTTCGCCGGCGGGGTGGAAGCGGACAACACCGCCGAACTCAAGAAGATCGAGCTGAGCGCAGGCGGCACGACCGACTATGACGAATGCCTGGCGTGTCAGTGAGACAGGGGTGCAGGCGATCGCATATCTGAAGTCAGCACGGGCGGGACGCGGGCGTGATGCCCGCGCCCCACGGGTGCATCCGTCAGTGACCCACGCCCGATCCGCCCATGCCAGTGCCGTGACCGCTTGTGCCGAACAGGGGCTGGTCGTCTGTGGTGGTCGTGCCCGGACGCGCGCTGCCGCCGTAACCGGTGTCGCCGCCGGACGTGGAGGGAACCGCGCTGCGGGTCTCGCCAGTCATGGGCTCGCCGGTCACCCGGTCGATCTCGCCGCCGGCCGCGCCCGTCGCACCGGCACCCGCGCCCGCGCCCGCACCGACAGCCGCCGTGGAATGGGGCGATCCGTCGGCATGCGTCGCGCTGGTACCCGCCTTCAGGTAAATGCGGTTGTCGTCGATGCGGTCGACCGAATCGAGCGGCACATAATGATGCTGGCCGTCGCTCGAATCGCTGCGGGTCAGCTTGATGCGGTTGTCGTCGACCTCGTCGACGGTGCCGAGATGGCCGCCCTCGCTGGTGGCGACTTCCATATGTTCCTTGATTCGCATCTTCTCGAACATGCGGATGATCCTTTCGTGGAGCAGTGGGCCCCCGCCCATGCCGGTTCCAGCGAACGGGCGGGGCGGACGTTCCTCCGCCCGTCGCATGGCACCGTCGATCCGCGCCGTCCTTTCATGGGCGGCCGGCAATCCCCATCTTTCTTCCGTTCTCCGGAGTAACGCCGATGTCCCTTCTTCAAGCCAGCAAGGTCTACAAGCCGTTCGAATATCCGTGGGCCTATGATTTCTGGAAGCGCCAGCAGCAGGTCCACTGGATGCCCGAGGAAATCCCGCTGGGCGAGGATTGCCGCGACTGGGCGCAGAAGCTGTCGGATCATGAGCGCAATCTGCTGACGCAGATCTTCCGCTTCTTCACCCAGGCCGATGTCGAGGTGCAGGACTGCTATCACGACAAATATGGCCGCGTGTTCAAGCCGACCGAAGTCAAGATGATGCTGACCGCGTTCAGCAACATGGAGACGATCCACATCGCGGCCTATTCGCACCTGCTCGACACCATCGGCATGGCCGAAAGCGAATATAGCGCGTTTCTCGACTATCAGGAGATGCGCGACAAGCATGACTACATGCAGCGCTTCGGCGTCGACAGTGACGAGGACATCGCCCGCACGCTTGCCATGTTCGGCGGCTTTACCGAGGGGATGCAGCTTTTCGCCAGCTTCGCGATGCTGATGAACTTCCCGCGCTTCAACAAGATGAAGGGCATGGGCCAGATCGTGTCCTGGTCGGTGCGCGACGAGAGCCTGCATTGCGAGGGCATCACCCGGCTGTTCCACGCCTTTGTCGCGGAGCGCCAGTGCCTGACCAAGGCGGTCAAGGAAGACATTATCGACTGCTGCCAGAAGACCGTGCGGCTGGAGGATGCCTTCATCGACCTGGCCTTCGAGATGGGGCCGGTGCCGGGCATGACCGCCAAGGAGATCAAGCGCTACATCCGCTATATCGCCGACTGGCGACTGGGGCAGCTCGGCCTGCAGCAGATCTACATGATCGACGAGCATCCGCTGCCCTGGCTCACCCCGCTGCTCAACGGCGTCGAGCACGCGAACTTCTTCGAAACGCGCGCGACCGAATATTCGAAGGGCGCGACTCGCGGCAACTGGAACGATGTCTGGGACAATTTCGACCGCCGCAAGAAGGCGCGCGCCAATGACGGCGGCGAGGAAACGAATGTGGCCGCCGCCAGCGGCGACATGTTCGCGCAGGCGGGTATCGCGGCAGAGTAATCCGGAACGGAGGAAGGGACAGCGCTCCCTTCCTCCGCCGCGACGTATCATCAGGCTCCGTTCAGATGCCGGAGGCCATGACCCGCGTCGAGCCAGGCTTGCAGATGGCAGACGACGACGGGGAGAGGCGGGATGGCATGGAAGTTCGAGCGGAGCGCGCAGGCGCTGTTGCTGGCGGCGCTGATCGTAGCGGCGGGCGTGATGATCGGCGGCTATCTGCTCGGCGACGGGCTTCGCCGCGCGAAGATGGCCGACCGGTCGGTGACGGTGCGCGGGCTGGCGGAGCGCGACGTGAAGGCCGACCTCGCCACCTGGACCATCGCCTACAGCGCGACCGGCAGCGACCTCGCCTCGGTGCGTGGCGAGATCGACGCCAGCACCGACGCGTTGCGCGCCTATTTCCGCGGCATGGGCTTTCCTGACGAGGCGTTGCGGCCGATCGGCGCGGGGGTGAACCAGTATCTCAACAACGGCCTCAACACGATCACCATCACCCAGCGCATGCAGCTTCGCACCACCGACATCGCGCGCGCCGAGCGGGCGGTCGCGAACCAGTTCGACCTCGTCCGGCGCGGAGTGACGATGCAGGAAGGCTCCGGAATGGTCTACAGCTTCACCGGGCTCAACGCGATCAAGCCCGGGATGGTGGCCGAAGCGACGAAGGACGCGCGCAACGCCGCCGAACAGTTCGCCAAGGACAGCGGCACCGGCGTCGGCGGGATCAAGAGCGCCACCCAGGGCTATTTCTCGATAGAGGCGCGCGATGGCGACCAGAGCGGCGGCGGTTTCGGCGTTGCCGACAGCCCGTACAAGAAGGTGCGGGTGGTGACGACGGTCGACTTCTACCTCGACTGATCGCGCGGGCCGGCGGCGGTGCCGTCGAGCTGGCGCAGATAGTCCGCGGCGGCGAGCGCCTGACGGCTTTCCGGCGCGAGCGTGCGGACGCGGTCGAAGGCGCGCCGTGCGTCGGCGTCGCGGCCCGACAGCGCCGCGATCACCCCTTCCTCCAGCGCTACCGACGCATCGTCGGGCGAACGGCGCACCGCCTCCGCAATATGGGCGCGCGCGAGCGGTAGGTCGTCCATCCGCCGCGCCAGCGTCGCCGACAGCAGCCACGCCAGCGGATCGGCCGGGGTGAGGAGAAGCGCGGCGTCGAGATCGGCGCGCGCAGGTGCCGGCTCGTCGAGCGCCACGCGCGCGCGTGCGCGGTCGAGCAGCGCTTGCCCCCGCGCAAAGCCGCTGAAGTAGGAGACCGCCAACGCGCGGTCGAGCGCCGCGACACCGCGTAGGGCATCGCCGCCCGCGAGCGCCGCATTGCCCGCCTGCGCCCACAGCCGCGCTGCGGCTTCGGCAGGTGCGATGGCCGCGCCCTTCTCGAACGCGTCGGCGGCGGCAGCATAGTCGCCCGCCAGCGCCTGGGCATAGCCGAGGCAATGCCAGGCGTCGGCGTATCCGGGTGCTTCGGCGATCCAGTTGCGCGCGCGGCTGATCCCTGCCGTCGCGCCCTGTTCGGCGGCATCGATGCACGCCGCGAGCCGGGAACCGATAGCGGGGGGTGCCTGCCCACGGACGCGCCGTTCATCGGCGGGCTTGCGCGGACCCATGACGGCCTCCGCCTCGGGGGACAAGGACGGCTGCATCGCCGCCGCCAGCAACAGGAGAGAGAGCATGCGGCTCCTTCGTTCAGAGCGTCGCGACGGTACGGATCAGGAGGTCGATGTCCTGCGGTCGCGACAGGCGATGGTCGCCATCCTTGACGAGCAGGGTCTGTACATCGTCTGAACCGATCCGCGCCGCGATCCGAAGCGCGGTCTCCCACGGCACGTCAGGGTCTTGCTGGCCATGGAGCAGCCGTACCGGGCAGTGGATCGCGATAGGCCTGCCAAGCAGCAGGTTCGCCTGACCCGACTCCCAGAAGCCCAGTGTCGTCACATAGGGATCGTCGCCATAGGCGCTGTCCTCGACCAGCCGGCCCTCGCTGCGAAGCGTCGCCTTCTGCGCGTCGGTAAAGCCCCAGTCGGTGAAATCGGGCGCGGCTGCGATCCCGACCAGCCCCTTGACCCGCGCGCCGAGATCGAGCGCCAGCAACAGCGCGATCCAGCCACCCATCGACGACCCGACGAGGATGATGTCGCCGTCCACATGCGTATCGATCAGCAGTCGGGCATCGTCGCGCCAGCTCGCCAGCGTGCCGTCGGCGAACGCGCCTTCGCTCGCGCCGCAACCCGCATAATCGAGCCGCAGCATCGCGCGCCCCGCCTCCGCCGCCCAGGCGTCGAGCGCCACCGCCTTGCTGCCGTCCATGTCGGACATATAGCCGGGCAGGAACAGAATCGTCGGCCCGCTGCCAGGCCGGTGGCGATAGGCGAGGCGAAGCCCGTCGGGGCGGTTGTGGTAGGCGGGTTGAGGCAGGGGATCGGTCATCGCAACGGCTCATCGGGGTTAAACAGTGCTCCTGCAAAGGCAGGAGCCCAGGACAGCTTGGCATTTCCTCTCCCTGGGCTCCTGCCTTCGCAGGAGCACTTATGGGCGCAACGGTCCCAACCTAACCACATATCGCCCGCAGCGCCTTCCACGCATCGGCCGTCAGTGCGGGACGATAGGCCTTGCCCTCCACCCGGCTGTCGATGAAGGCCGCCTTGCGCTCGGCCGAAACTGGGTGCGAGCTGAACCAGCTCGTCGCGCGCTCGATCCGCTCGCCCCCGCTGGCGCCCGCCATCCGGTCGAAGAAGGCGGCAGTGGCGTCGGGGGCAATGGCGGCGTCGCGCAATGCGGCGATGGCAAAGCCGTCCGCCTCGCTCTCCGCAGCGCGCGAATAGGTCAGCGACAGCAGCCCGCCGATCGCCCCTGCGGCATTGCCGTCGATCCCGCCGAGCAGGATGCTGAGCCCGAACTGGCGGATCAGTGCCGCCATGACGTCGCGGTGGCGGACATGGCCGATCTCGTGCGCCAGGACGCCCGCCACCTCGTCGGGGGATTGCGCCTTCTCGATCAGCCCGCGAAAGAGCACGATCCGCCCGCCCGGCAGCGCGGCGGCGTTGACGAGGCCCATGTCGACGACCTCCACCGACCGCACGCCCGACGCCCCCGCGCCCAGATCGGCGGCCAGCCGGTCGAGCGCCGCGCGTCCGCCGGGGGCGGCGCAGGTGCGACCGCCCAGATCGCCGACCATGGCATCGCCCAGCCGGTTCTCCCAGGCGCGCGGCACATGCGGCGCAACCCAGGCCGGTGTCTGGAGCGCGACGAACACCAGAGCGGCGGCGATCCCCGCGAACAGCAGCACCGCACGGGTCAGGCCGATGCGGTCGATCCAGCGGCCATAGCGCGCGGGCAGCGGCAGGTGGATCGCGAAATCCTCCGGCGGTGGGCCGTCGAACACCAGCCGCCAGCCCTGCCGCCCTGTCATCCCGTAGGTCGAGCGACCGCCCGCCTGCCCCAGCGCGGAAACGTCGCTCCAGCGGTACAGGTCGGACGACACGCCCTCGCCCTCCAGCCGGAATCCTTCCGCGAACGGGTGGACCCGCACGGCGTGGCGGGTGGCGCTGCGGCCGTCATAGTGGAAGGCGTCGGTCATCGCCGGTCAGATGGCCCCGACATCGAAGGCGTCAAGCAGCCCCTCGCCCTGCCCCGGCGTCCGCGTCGCCGACTGGCCGAGGGTCGCGGGGTCCAGGGCACCGTCGCCGTCGAGATGGGTGATGAAGAATTTCCAGTGGCGATAGGCGAGGAACGGCAGACCGAAGCCGAGGGTGACGATCACCAGCAGCACATCGCCGAACAGCAGGTTGATCCAGTCGCTGGTGGTCGCTTCGAACCGGAAGCGGACATCGCGCAGCGACAGCGCGCCGATCGCCTCCCGCAGGAACGCCGCATAATAGGACAAAGCGATCAGCCCCAGCAGCAGATAGACGCCCAGGACGATGATCACACCGGCGACAATCTGAAGCGGCAGCGGAAAGGATGACCGGACGCCCATGCCGAGGAAACTGCCCCCGCCGAGCGCCGCCGCGGCCACGCCGACCAGAACGAGCAGGAAGGGGGCCAGGTAGAACAGCAGGAAGCGCTTAAAAACCGGCCCCGCCGTCGCCGCCGAATGAAACCGCTCCGATCCGAAGCTCATCGCGCTCCAGCGTTCGTTCCACAGCGACACCATCGACCAGGGGATGAGCAGCATCAGCGGCAGATAGCCGACGACGCTCTTCCACATCCACGACAGGCCGTAGCGCAGGCTGGGATCGTCGCTGCCGCCACGGATGCCGCGCCACCAGGTGCGGCTGAGCCGGTAGCGCAGCGCGCGGAACCGCGCGACACCGACGAGGTAGAGGATCAGGATCGGCAGAACGAGCGCGAGCGCGCCCGCCAGCGCAACATGGCCCCGCAACGCCAGTGCCTGAAGCCCGAAATTCAGCACTACGAGCGGCACGCCGAGCAGTGCGGCCACCAGCAGCGCGCCGATGAACAGCTCCTTGCCCGTGCCCGTCCATTCGAGCGGCTCGTCCATCAGATAGGTGCGGCTCCACAGATAGTGGCGCACCCGGGTCGTCGCCCAGAAGCGGTAGATGCCAAGCGTGACGATAGTCAGAAGCAGATTGGTGAAGATCGTCGGCACCAGCTCCTGCCAGCGCCCTTCGAAGCGGAACATGGGTCCGCCCGCATAGATATCGCCCTGTCCGTCCATCGGTCACCCCCCCCTTTGTTGACCGGGACGCTGCCGGTCAGCCTATGGTCCGCCGGAACCGCCCCCCACCGATCCGCCCGGCCCGCCACCCGCGCCGACCGCACCGATATTGCCGAATATCTCCTCGAACAGGCCGCGATCGCGTCCCGCGGTCGCCGTCTTGTCGCCCTCGGGATCGATCTGCGCGATTTGTTGCATGCCCAGCCGGTCGACCGAAGCGACCTTGCCGGTGCCGTCAAACGCGATCTTGAGGATCGTCTGGTCCTCCGGGCGCGGCTTCTTGAAGGCAAGCTGCTTCATGTCGCGCGAGACATAATACCAGAACTCGGGTCCGAACTGCGACCGGAAGCTCGGCTGACCGAGCGCGCCCTGAACCGAATCGCGATTGTCGATGCCAGGCTGAATCGAATCGGCGATCAGCGGATCGATGAGAAAGCCGCTGTGCGAGCGCACCCGCGCGCATCCTCCGACCGCGACCAGCATCGCGGCGGCACCGGCGATGCAAAGCAGCCTCTGGGGGGCGGTGCGCATGCTGTTCTTCATAACCAAGTCGTGACGCTCCCCTTGGGCAATCCTTCGAACGAGCGGCCATTGCATTGGCCGGACGCGCGATCAATATGGCAGTTGCGGCCCGCCCACAAGGGCACCGCCCCGTCGCCTGTCGCGCGGGTCCCCTGAACCCCGGATGACCATGGCCCGTCTCGCCTCGCTGTTTCGCCGCACCGACCCAAAGCACGCGCTTCAGCCGCTCTATGACGCGGTCGTGGCGCGGGGGCGTCAGCCGCACTGGTATCTCGAGGGACAGGTGCCCGACACGCTCGACGGGCGGTTCGACATGATCGCCGCGATATTGTCGCTGGTCCTGCTGCGGATGGAGGCGCTCGGTGCCGCCGACGACAGTGTCCGTCTGACCGAACTGTTCGTCGACGACATGGACGGACAGCTTCGCCAGATCGGCATCGGTGACCTGGTCGTGGGCAAGCATATCGGCCGGATGATGAGCGCGCTCGGCGGACGACTGGGCGCGTATCGCGAAGCACTGGCACCCGACGGCGATCTCGCAGCCGCGCTCGAACGCAATCTCTATCGCGGCGCGGCCCCCGCGCCCGATGCGGTGGAGCATGTCGCGGATTGCCTGCGCGCCTTCGCACAGCGGCTCGAGGATGCAACGCTCGACAATCTTCGCGCGGCGAAGCTGCCGCCGGCATGAGCGCCGCTCCGCCTCCTGAATTCTCGCGGCCGGTGCCGATCGACCGCATCGGCAAGGGCGACGACCGGCCGGTCCGTATCACCGCCGACGCGGGCGAGCGCGCAGCACTGGCGAGCCGATTCGGTCTTAACCGGCTCGACCGGCTGGACGCGGACTACACGCTTGCGGCAGTGGCGGGCGGCTGGGTCGCGACAGGATCGTTGTCCGCCAACGCGGTACAAGCCTGCGTCGCGACCGGCGACGATGTGCCCGCGCGCATCGACGCGCCCTTCACGATCCGCTTCGTACCCGAAGCCGCGCTGACGAGCGCCACCCCCGACGAAGAGGTCGAACTGGAGGAGGATGCGCTCGACATGATGGCGGTCGATGACGGCCGCATCGACATGGGCGAGGCGGTGGCGCAGACGCTCGCGCTCGAACTCGACCCGTTCCCCCGCTCCCCCGATGCCGATACCTATCTGCGCCAGAAAGGCGTGGTCAGCGACGAGGAAGCGGGGGGCACGTTGGCAGCGGGGCTGCGAGACCTTCTCGGCAAGGTTTAAGGCCCGACCGGGAACAGCGTATCAGCCTTGATGGCTGAGCGCTGACTTACTGCCCGGCTTCCTTCATCAGCTCCGCCTTGCGCTTGGCCATCTGCGCGCCCAGGCCCTTCAGGTCGAGGTCGGCGTCGCGGCATTCGGGGAACATCTCGCTTTCCTCTTCCTCGACATGATGCTCCACATATTCGCCGAGCACCGTGACCTTGGCGTCATACAGGTCGTCGCCCGGCTTCATCGACAGTATCTGTTCGATCAGCGCCTTGGCCGAGGCATGCTCCACTTCCGCCTCGTCGAGCAGATCGTCATCGTCGATCCCGCCGCGCGCGGCGGGATAGAAGATCTCTTCCTCGATCCGGGTGTGAACGGTCAGCGCCAGGCAGATTTTCTGTGCCAGCTCCTGCTTTTCGGAGTCCTCCTCCAGCTTCTCATAATCCTTGAACCATTTCTTCACCTCGCGGTGATCGTCCTTGAGGAGCTTGATCGCGTCGGCGGGCTTTGCCGAGGCGCGGGTTTCCTTGCGCTGAGTCTTCGAACCGGCCTTGCTGGCCGTCGTCTTGCTGCTCTTGTCCTTGGTCGCGGTCGCCATGCGTAAACTCCTGTCGGAAACGTCCCACCCGGTCACAGCAAACGCGCCGCGTACCGGAAAGGAGGCAGACCGATGCGACGAACGGCGCGGCTCAGTCGCGGACAGGAGGCATCGTAGCCGGCGTCAGGCTCTCGCGGTCCTCCTCCGCCACCGGGGCATGGACATCGGGACGGAAATGATCGTCGGCGCGCGCCGAGCCATCGGGATGCGCGTCCCCGGAGAGATCGATCGGCGCATGTCCCGGCACGTTGCCTGCCGACCGGGCGCCGCTTCGGCTGGCCGCGGCGTCGAAATCGGACGCGGCGACCGCATCGGTGTCTTCTGACCCCTTGGTCCGGTTGAAGAGCGCGCGGCCCGCATAAGCGGCAAGGCCCAGAAAGGCGAGTTTGCGTAACATGATGCTGTTCCTTCGATAGCTGCAATCGAAGGACCAACGCCGCAATGCGTGCCGGGTTGCGCTCAGCTTCCCAGCATGTCGAGCAGCTTGGCGAGGCCCGCAGCCGTATAGGGCTTCTGCACGATCGGCGTTCCTTCATGCTCCGGCGGGAGCGAAAGCTGCTCGCCATAGCCCGTCGCGAAGACATAAGGCACATTCTCGAGCCGCAGCCGGTCGGCAATCGGAAAGCTGGTCTCGTGGTGCAGGTTGACGTCGAGCACTGCCACCACCGGCCGCTCGTGACGGATCTCGGCCAGGGCGTGCGCGACCGACGCGACCGACACGACATCGGTCGCGCCCAGCGAGCGCAGCATATCCTCGGCGTCCATGGCGATGAGCACGCTGTCCTCGACCAGCAGCACGCGTCCGCTGAGCGCGGGCACGGTCCCCGCCGGCGGGGCGCTCTGGCCGCGCGAGAGCGCCGGTCCGCGCGGATGCGCGGCACGCTCCACATAGCGCGCGGGGATCACGAGATGCGCTTCGAGCCCGCGCAGCTTGAAGTTGATGTTCGCTTTGCCGCCCAGATCGTGCGGGATCGACCGGCTGATGATGGTCGTACCGAACCCCTGCCGGCGGGGTGCCTGCACGGCCGGGCCGCCACGCTCGATCCAGTCGATCGCCAGATTGCCGGCATCGTCGAGCGACCATGTCACGGAAACATAGCCGCTGTCGGACAGGCTGCCATATTTGGCCGAGTTGGTCGTCAGCTCATGGATGACGAGCGCCAGCGTCGCGTAGGCGGTCGGCGCGACGAGCACGTCCGGCCCGTCCAGCCGCACGCGATCCGCGCCCAGCCCCAGGAACGCCTGCGCTTCGGCATCGAAGATATTGTGGAGCGGCCCCGGCCCCCAATGATCGAGCGTGATCTGGTCGTGCGCTCGGGCCAGCGCCTCGACGCGCCCCTCGAGCATTGCGACATAGTCGGCCGCCGTCATATCCGGCCGCCCCGACTGGCGGATGAGCCCCCGGATGAGCGCGAGGATGTTGCGGACACGGTGATTGAGTTCCGCGATCAGCAGCTCCTGCCGCTCGGACGCGCGCTTGCGCTCCTCGGCGGCATCCTCCGACAGGCGCAGCACGACCTCGATCAGGGCACCGCGCAGCATCTCGGCCACGCGAAGCTCGGCGTCAGTGAAGGGCAGCGAGCTGTTGCGGACCTCCTCGCGCCATTCGTCGAAGCTGGCGCGCGGCGTCAGGCGCTGGCCATTGGGGCCGAACGTCACGGCCTTTTCCGGGTTGCCCGCCCAGCGCACCGTCGTGATCCGCTCCTGCCGGAACAGCACCACATAATCGCGCGGTGTCCGCGAAACCGGCAAGGCGAGCATGCCTGCCGCCAATGACGCATAGTCCTCTGCGGGCGGGAAGACCGAGCACAGCTTCTCGGTCGTATGGACGCGACTGGGCGGCAAGGTGTTCAGCCAGCGGATCAGCGGCGCAATCGCGCCCTCTGGTGGGGTGAGGCCCCCGGTCACAACCTTTCCGTCGATCGAGATGGCAATGCCGTCGCACGGAATGATCGACTGGATCGTGTCGCGAAACCAGTCGGGATCGTCGAGCAGGCCGACGTCGCCCGCGACCACGGACAGCAGCCGGTCGCCCGCCTGCCGCGCCGCCACCTCATAATCGCTCGTCTCGCGCCGCTCGCGCACTTCGAGCTTCAGCGCGAACATCTGGCCGAACAGTTCCGCAACGGTGCGATGGTCGAACGGCGGGCGCAGCGGCGCATAGTGATGGCAGGCGAACAGCCCCCAGAGCTGCCCGTCGCGGCAGATCGAGATCGACATCGACGCGCGCACGCCCATGTTGCGCAGATATTCGATGTGGATCGGCGAGACGGAGCGGAGCACCGACAGCGACAGGTCGACGGGGTCCGATCGCTCGGCGATCGCCGGCAGCAGCGGCGAGCCGGGGTCATCGACGTCGGCGATGATCCGCAGCAGCGAGCGGAGATAAAGCTTGCGCGCCTGCTTGGGAATGTCGGCGGCGGGATAGTTGAGGCCCAGGAAGCTGTCGATTCCGCTCCGCTTCGCTTCGGCAACCACCTCGCCGCTCCCCGTGCGGTCGAAGCGGTACACCATCACCCGGTCGAAGCCGGTAAGCGCGCGAATCTGCCGCGCGCCCTCCTGAAAGAAGCTGGGCATGTCGGGCGCGGAATCGAGGCGGCTGACCATGCCCCGGATCAGGCCGCCGGGGTCGCGCGGGGGATCGACCTCGGACGGCTCCGCCTCGATGACGATATGGTCGCCCGACCGGTGGATCGCACAATCGAAACGGCTGTCGGGGCGCCCGACGAAGAGCGCGAGTCCGAACACCCGCTCATTGGAGTCGTCGGCGCGCAGCATCGTCAGCCGGTTGCGGAGCGCGTGGATCGCATGGTCGGTGAGCAGCACGTCGGCCGACCGGCCGAGGAGGCTGTCGGGCGACTGGCCGCTGAGCGCTTCGATCGAGGCGGACACCCGCGCGATCATCCAGTCGGCGGAGACCGCGACCAGACAGCCGAAGCTCTGCACGGCACCAAGCAGATGAATGGGCTCGCGGTCGCAGTTGGTCAGGTCTACCGCGAAATTACCGTCACCCAATATCGACACTCCCAACCGCCCTCATTCCCGCCGTGGTGAAGCGATCGAATGCCAGGGACGCCGAGCGGGTCGCGGCGCTCAAGTCCTCGCCCGTCAAGACGATATCATCCAGCCGCGAAACCAACATTTTCCAGGCCGCGCCGTTCCCGCCTGCAGCGAGATATTGTTTGGGGAGGTCGTCCCGCACCTGCCGCGCAAGAAGGCGGCCGCCCATCTTCGATCCCTCGAGGACATAGAGAATGCCCCCGATGCTGGACGGTGACACCTCAGGCGCGAACAGCTCCCCTGCCGGCAGGGGCATGTCCATTGCCGCCAGATCGGCTCGGAGCGCCGCTCCGCGCGACCGCCCGGGCCAGTCGTCGACGACCGCCGCAGCATGGCGGTCGAGCCATTCCTCCATCGGCAGCAACGCCGCGGCATGCGCGGTCAGGAACAGGCGATAATCCGCCTCGTCAGCCAGGTTCAGCCGTCCGAACAGCGCATCGACGCGTTCGTGCTGATGCTGGGTCGCCGCGCGTAGGCGGTCTCTGACGGATCTGGGCGGGAGCATTCGCAACAACACCTAAGGCACGGCTGCGGCGAATGTAAGCGCCGAAGACGTCCCTGGCCGCACAAACGCGGCGAGCCGAACACAAAGGCTGACCGATCAGAAGGGCAGGATTCGTCGCTTCTCGCTGAACTTCATCCAGCCGACATTGGCACCCAGACGCCAGCCCACGCCCAGGCGGATCGGGATCAGCACGATGTCGCCGCGCCGCAGATAGCTCGCGTTGAACCCGCCGATCAGATAGGCGGCACCTTCGCCTGCCGGATAGCGGCGATACAGCTCCTGGCTGTCGAAGAGATTGTAGACGAGGATGAAGGTCTTGCCGGCATTGCCGCCGACGTCGAAACCGATCGACGGCCCCGTCCAGTAAACCGGCCGCTCGCCCTCGATCGTGTGGCTCATCGTGCCCGAACCGTAGCGAAGCCCGATGCCGATGGCGCCCGACGCCTCGCGCCCGGCGATATAGGCGATGGGTTCGCCCTGATCGGCGAGCACCTTCTCGATCAGCGCGGCCAGCCCCTCGGCACCCTTGCCGAACACGCCTTCCGCTGCGCCGATGACATCGTCGCGCTTGTAGCCCCGGCCCGGCGGCGTCGACGCTGTCGTCGCGCTGCCGGTTTGCGCGGGGGCCTGAGCGGGCGGCTGAGCGGGTGTTGGGGCGGGTGTTTGGGCGGGAGGCAGTGGTTCGGGGTAGGACGGCGTCGCCGATCCCGAGGGCGGCGGCGGGGCCGGCTGCGCCCCCGGCTGCAGGTCGGCGTCGATAGCGCTGTTGGGGTCGATGGTACGCATTTGCGCCGCCGCCGGCACCGACAGGCCGCCCATCAGTACCATGGCGGGCAGCAGCCATCGCGCCCGCATGCTCCGGACAGCCATCATCGTACCTTTCGTCATCATCGATCCCCCGCCGTCGCGCCTTCAGATTGCGCCGCGTGCTAGGGCTCCCACAATGAATGAACGATGAGCCGAGTCGATTCCGCGCCGGATCGAATCGCCCATAGGTTCAGTCGTTGAGCGCGTTGATCGCCGCATGGACCCGTCGCTCGGCCTCGTCGCGGGGCAGGCCGGGCGGAATCGGCTCGGCGAAGCGGTAGCGCACGACACCGGGGCGGCGGATGAAGCCGTGGCGCGGGACCAGTCGGCCAGTGGTGACCGCGACCGCCACCACCGGCACACCCAGCAGCTTGTAGAGCCCGGCAAACCCGGCCTTGAGCGGCGGCCGCTCGCCGGGCGGCACGCGCGTCCCCTCCGGGAAAAGGCAGACCGGGCGGCCGCTGTCGATTGCCGCGCGCGCCGCCCGGCGCAGGTTGCGAAGCGCCGTTGCGCCCGCTTCCCGGTCGAGGGGCAGCATGCCGTAGCTCTGCGCCACCCAGCCCCATAGCGGCAGATCGAGCAGTTCGCGCTTGGCGGCGACGACCGGCCTGTCGAACAGGCAGAGGAGGTCGATCGTCTCGAACATCGCCTCGTGCTTCATGACGATCAGGGCGGGTCGTTCGGGCACGTCGCCTTCAATCACGATGCGCTGGCCGAGCAGCCATCGCGAGCACAGCCGGTGGAAGCGCCCCCAGCCGAGCGCGATACGGATCAGTGCCTCGTGGCTGAACGGGGCGACGGCGATGGCGGCGAACACCCAGCCCGCCGAGCCGACATAGAAGACGAGGCAGAACAGCATCGTCCTGATCGCGGCGAGAAGCGTTGCCATCAGGTCAGATCCCCAGCAGCCCGGCGGCAAGCCGGAGCAGATATTTATGATATTCGTACAGCAGGATGCGCAGCGACGGCTGCGTTCGCACCGCGTCGGGTATGATCGTCACGCCGGGGGGCAGTTGCCGCGTCAGCTCATATTGGGCGCGGCGCATATGCCAGTCGGCGGTAATCAGGCGGACGGTGCGATAGCCGTGCCGCTTGATCCACACCATCGTCTCGCGCGCATTGCTGCGGGTGTCGACCGAGTCATGGCCGAGGTCGATGCAGCAGCGCATCAGCGGCCGGGGTATGTCGTACAGCCGGCGGATCGAAGTTTTGCCCGTGCCCAGCGCCACGCCGGAGATCAGCAGCCGGTCCGCGCGGCCGCGCCTGAGCAGCTCGACCCCCCGCTCGATCCGGCCCGCCGATCCGGTCAGGACGACGATGCCGTCGGTGCGGTCGGCGGGCGCGGGCTGGGGCATGGCAATGGCGAACCAGGCAAAGGCACCCGCCCACAACAGCAGCAGCACGCCCGCGAGCCGCCCGAGCATCACAGCGCCCGTGCCAGCGCGGCGCGCAATGTCAGCCGCGCGGCGAACCGCGCGAGCAGGATGAACAGCACGCACAGCCCGGCGGGCACGAGCCAGCTCCACAGCGGCAGCGCGGCGGTACCGACGAGATCGGTCCGGAGCAACGCGGCAAGCTGGCCGACGAGCAGGATGACGCTGACCGCAGCGACCAGCCCGACAGTGGCACCGAAGCTGACATCGCGCGTGATCCGCCGCTGGAACAGCCGCATGACCTGCCGATCGGTGGCACCCAGCATGTGCATGATCGCGATGGTGTCGCGATGGGCGGCGTGCGCGCCTCGCGCCGCCAGCACCACGACGCAGCCGGTCGCAAAGGCAAGCAGGACGACGATGGCGGCGGCGATCCAGCCCGCCGTCCGCACCAGCGTTGCCGCCGGCCGGAGATAGCGCGCATGCGGCTCCACCCGCGCATCACGGGCGGCTTCGGCGACCGTCAGATCAACCGCACGGCGAACACCCGCCGCCTGTTCCCCGGTCACCCCGATGTCGACGTCGATCAGCGCGGGGACGGGAAGACCCGCCGACTCGACGTCACGCCCCAGCCAGGGTTCGAGCTGCGCGAGCAGCCTTTCCCGGGGGACGATCTCGATCGCCGCGATGCCGGGGATCGCGCGCAGGCCCGTCGCCAGCGCATCGACCGTCGCGGCGCGGCGCACGGGGTCCGGCTCGGTCACCTGAACCGTCAGCCGGTTGGCGCTCGCCTCGGTCAGCGCGGCCGCGCTCCGGCCCAGCGCCATGCCGGCGGAGCAGGCCAGTACTGTCAGGAAGATCATGATCGCCACGATCCACGCCATCGGCCCGGCAAGCCGCGCCTGCGGCAACAGGCGGTCGTCGGGATTGCTGCGGTTCCGGCGGCGGCCCGTCATCGGCGGGCGCTTTCCGGCGCGGCGCGCGGCGGATAGCGGAGCAATCCGGTGGGGTCGACCAGCCGCCCCGCCTCCAGCCGCATCATCCGCGCATCGGCGACCTTGCCCAGCAGGTTGAAGTCGTGGGTCGCGACGACGATCGTCGTGCCGAGCTTGTTGAGCGCCTCGAACAGGGTGATCAGCCGGCTCGCCATCTCCATGTCGACATTGCCGGTGGGCTCGTCGGCGACCAGCAGTTCGGGCCGCCCGATCACCGCGCGCGCGATCGCCACGCGCTGCTGCTCGCCGCCGGACAGCGTGGCGGGAAGGGCGTCGGCACGCTCGCTGAGGCCGACCCAGTGCAGCATCTCCTCGACGGGCGTGCGAAGCTGGGCATCGGCCACCCCCGCGATACGCAGCGGCAGGGCGACATTGTCGAACGCCGACAGATGCGGGACCAGCCGGAAATCCTGGAACACCACGCCGATGCGGCGACGAAAGCCCGGCATGCGCGCGCGGTCCATGGTGACGATGTCGGTGCCGAACATGCGGATCGCGCCCCGGCTGGGCCGCTGCGCCAGATAGAGCAGCCGGAGCAGCGACGTCTTGCCCGCGCCCGACGCACCCGTCAGGAAATAGAAACGCCCCTGGTCCATCGCGAAATTGAGGTCGGACAGCGTCTCCGCGCCCACGCCGTAGCGAAGGCCGACATTCTCGAAATGCACGATCGTGCTTCTGGACGTGGTCGATGGCGTGGTCATTGGCGACCGGTGACACCCCGTGCATGGCGGGCGAAAGACTGTCCGCGCCCCCGCGACGCGGCCGCCCGCCGGTCTGTTCCATGGCACAGCTCTGCCGCCGTCGTAAAGCGTGCCGCGCCCGCGACATGCGCGCGGGATCGTACTGCAACGCGGCATTAACGATGCTTGCCCTCGGACTCAAAGCGGTGTTTATGGAGCCATAATGATCCTCTCCTGCCCTAAATGCGCCACTCGTTACATCGTGCCCGACGGCGCGATCGGGCCGGACGGGCGGCAGGTCCGCTGCGCCTCGTGCCGCCATAGCTGGTTCCAGGAAGGCCCGGCGATGGAGCGGCCGCGGGTGGCGGAACCGGCCGTTGCCGCCGCACCGTCCGCCGTACCGCAGGCAGCGCAGCCCGTCTCGACGCCAGCTTCGCCGGGTGTCCCAGCCTCGCCGGATGTCGTCGCGGACAGCCCCGCCGCCGACCCGCCGTCGCGGGAGTCCGCGACGGACGCGCCCCCGGCCGTGGCACCGCCGCCGGTCATCGACCCGCCCTATGGCACTGACTGGGCCGGCGACCCACCGCGCACGCGGCGTCCCCGACGCAATCCTGCGCGCTACTGGACGATGGCCGCGATCGCCTTCGCGCTGGTCGCGGCGGCGCTGGCGGGTGCGCTCTGGTATTTCGGCCCGCCCGGCTGGGCGGTCAATCTGGGGCTGGTGGCGCAGCGGGGCGAGCCCCAGTTGATGTTCTCACTGCCCCGCCCGCCCGAGCGGCGCAAGCTGCCCACCGGTCAGGAATTCTTCGCCTTTTCGGGCCGCGTGATCAACGGGTCCGATCGCGAGGTGACGGTGCCGCCGATCGTCGTCGAACTGCGCGACGAACAGGGGCGGCTGGTGTTCAGCTGGATGACCAAGGCGGACAAGGACCGGCTGAAGCCCAACCAGGAAGCGCGCATTTCCGAAAGCCGCCTCGACATCCCCGCCAACGCCCGCAACCTGTCGCTCAAGTTCGTCGACAGCGGCACCTGAGCGGGGCGCGGGCGACGCTGCCCGGCCGTTCCAAGCGACTTGCAGCCGCCCCGCCACTCGTCTAGGGCACGGCTCTTCCAGCGCATGCGGAGCGGTGGCCGAGTGGTCGAAGGCGCTCGCCTGGAAAGTGAGTATACGTCAAAAGCGTATCGAGGGTTCGAATCCCTCCCGCTCCGCCATTCTGCGTTGATTCTGTGGATATGTCTCAGGATTGGGCATCGGTTCCCCTAACCGCTCCCCGATAGCGCGCTCGCTTGATGCCGAACAACACGGGACAATGTTGCCAACAGGTGGCAGGCCACACTCCATCGACGACGGGAGTGTCATGGCCGATCATTCTATGCGTTTGGGTCACTCGCCCACAGCTGCGCCGTCGCTTCCACCGCCATCCGATCTGCCGGAAGCGGCCGGTCAGACTGATACAGGTCCGCCATCGGCGCGGTGAGCCATGTCTCCCAATACTCGCGCCCGATGATGTGGGGCGCCCAGTCATGGAGGCGCGCGCGTTCGGGCGCGTTGTCGGTCATGACGCCCGTGTATCGGCCGCCCCATTCGTTGGTCGTGCATCGGCGGTCAGGAGCCAAAGAGAATATTGCAGGTTTCTGAGCGTCTTGAAGCCGCCAGCGACCTGTCGCGAACAGGGAAATGGTGCCGCTGATTGACGACAACGTCCTGCTACGCGCCCCCATTGTGGTCATTCGACGATCCGGGGAACGCGCCCAAAAGCAAACGTCAACAGGATACAGAGTGAACGGCCGTGTCCGGGACTTTCTGGTCGCTTGACCACTGGCCTCGACGCGGCGGGACTTGGTGGGATGCCGCCGCCGTCTTGAGAGTTGGAATGCTGTGATGGCCTGCCCTTCAGGCCGTCGGCACCGTTCCGCCGTCAATCACATACTCCGTACCTGTGATGGTGCCCGCCCGGTCCGATGCGAGGAAGGCGATCAGGCTGGCGACCTCATCAGGCTGCGAGGGCCGGCCGATCGGCACGCCGCCCAGCGATCGCATGATCATCTGTTTGCCTTCGTCCAGGCTGACCCCGCGCTCTGCGGCCAGTCGTTTTGCCAGGTCCACCGAGGCATCGGTTTCGATCCAACCGGGCGATACGCGCACTACGCGCACCCCCTTGGGGGAGACTTCCTTGGACAGGCTCTTGCTGTAGGTCGACAGCGCGGCCTTGGCCGCGGCGTAGGCCGTGGTCGCTTCGGGCAGGGGCAATGCGCGCTGGATCGAGGTGACGTGGATCACCACGCCCGAACCGCGCGCCACCATGCCGGGAACGAGCGCCCGGTCGAGCCGGACCGCCGGCATCAGGTTCAGCTCGAGTTCGTCGCGCCACTGCGCGTCGCCGAGCGCCTGGAATCCCCCTGCCGGGGAAGACGATCCACCCAGCATGTGCACGATCACATCCACCCCGCCGAGACGCGCCATCACAGCCTCGGCGACCGTGGCGCAGCCCTCGGACCGGGTCAGGTCGGCAGCGACGAACTGCGCGTCCGGGAGGGTGTCCGGCTTGTGGCGCGCCGTGGTCAGCACCGTCGCGCCGAGCTGTTCGAACAGGGCGAGCGTCGCGGCCCCTGCCCCGCGCGTGCCTGAGGTGACGAGCATGCGCTTGCCCTCCAGCGTGATGAACGGACTCATGGCGCGATCTCCAGCGAGGCGATCCGGTCTCCCGCGATCAGGAACAGATAGCGAAGGTCGACGGGGCTCCCAGGAAAATTGCCGACGAGCCGGCTGGTGACGACGATGCGCGCATCGTCCTGCGAGAGCGAGTAGGGTTCGACGGAGTAAGTATACTGGGTCGAGGCGTTCACCATCCACTGCCGGATCGCATCTTGCCCGGCATAGATGTTGCCCTCGTCGGTCACGATCGCATCGGGCGTGAAGCAGGCGGCGGTCGCTGCCGGATCGCTGCGCCTATCGGCAGCGAAGTAGCGGGCGATCGGGGCGGGAAGTTCGAGGCTCATGGTCGTTCTCCGGCGGATAGGGGGTTCGGATCGCCTGAATAGAGCTTTGACAGCGTTCGGATAAGCAGGATAAACCTCAAGGAGCTATTGCGGATTTCAGGATAATGCGGAGCTGCAGCCTTCACGACTTCGACGCCGTTCTGGCCGTTGCCCGGCGCGGGTCGTTCCGGGCTGCGGCGCTCGATCTCTCGATGTCGACCAGCGCGCTCAGCAACACCATCGCCAGGCTGGAGAGCCAGTTGGGCGTGCGCCTCTTCAACCGGACCACCCGCAGCGTCGCTCTGACCGATGCCGGGCGCCGGTTGATCAAACAGGTCACCCCGGCGCTCGACGACATTCACCAGGCTTTGGATACGGTTCGCTCCCAACAGGATGTCCCGGCCGGGACCCTGCGGATCAACACCTTCGCCACAGCCGGGCGCGAGATTCTCGCGCCGCTGGTGATCGAGTGCCTACAGCGTTTCCCGCAGATCCGGATCGACCTGGTGACCGAGGGCAACCTGGTGGATATCGTGGCCGAGGGGTTCGATTTCGGCATTCGCAGCCAGAACCTCGTGCCGAGCGACATGATCGCCATCCCGCTGGGTCCCGCGCGGCAGCATGCCGTGGTCGCCTCGCCAACCTATCTGGACGGCCGCGATCCGCCGCGGGTGCCTGCCGACCTGGAACGGCACGTCTGCATCCGCACCAGGCTACCCAACGGTGCAGCCCTGCGGTGGCGGTTCGAGGCCGAGGGACAACCGCTGCCCGTGGATGTCGATGGCCCCCTCACGCTCGACGAAGCCAGTCTGGCCCGGATCGCGGTACTGGCTTCGATCGGCATCGGCTATTTCATGGAGTCCGATGTACGCGAGGATATCGCTGCCGGAACGCTGGTCCGACTACTCGCCGACTGGACGCCGCCCCTGGCCCCGCTGTGCCTGTACTATCCCAGTCGCCGCAATCCGCCGGCGGCCTTCAGGGTGTTTGTCGATCTGGCGCGGGAGCTGGCGCGAGCGACAGCTGGATGACAGCACAAGGCCCGGTCAACCGTGCGGGTGACCGGGCCTTGCAGCCGGGTCGATCAGGCGGCGCTGGCCAGCAAAAGCTTGACCTCGATGTTTCCGCGCACCGCGTGGGAGTAGGGGCAGACGGTGTCCGCTTCAGCCACCAGCGCTTCGGCTGCGGCGCGCTCGAGTCCCGGCAGCCCGATCGTCAATGTCACCGCAAGGCCGAAGCCCTTGTCGGCGCGGGGGCCGATGCCGACCGTGGCATTGACACTCGCATCTGCGGGAACCCGGCCATGCTTGCCCTGCGCTCCGACAAACTTCAGCGCGCTCAGGAAACAGGCGGCGTAGCCGGCGGCAAAGAGCTGTTCGGGGTTGTTTCCCTGGCCGTTGCCGCCGAGTTCCTTGGGCGTGGCCAGGGCCACTTCAAAGGCCCCGTCGTCGGTGCGGGCGCGGCCGTCGCGACCTCCGGTGGCTGTCGCGCGAGTGGTGTAAAGTATCTTGGTCATGGGCGTGTTCCTCGTTGGTGAGAAGTAGCGGCGGCTGTCAGTTGCCGAAGGAATGGCGAACACGCGCCGCACCTTGAGCGATGGCGGCCCGGGCAGGTTCGCTGGCCGCCAGCGGGTTGAGCATCACGAAGTCGTGGATCGTGCCGTTGAAACGCGTGGTGGCGACCGGCACCCCGGCGTCGATCAGCCGGCGGCCATAGGCCTCGCCCTCGTCGCGCAGCAGGTCGTTCTCCGCGACGATGATCGTTGCGGCAGGCAGTCCGGAAAGCTGCTTGAGCGAGGCGCGCAGCGGAAAGGCCAACACATCATTCCGACGGTCGGCCGGGAAGTTGGCGCCTAGGAAGTAGTCCATCGCCTTGCGGGTCAGGAACGGACCTTCGCCGAATGCGCGGTACGAGCTGTTGTTCGAGACGTCGTCGGTGACAGGGTAGAACAGCAGCTGGTGGCTGATCCTGGGCCCGGACCGTTCCTTGGCCATCATGGTCACGGCGATCGCCATGTTCCCGCCAGCGCTGTCACCGGCAACCGCCAGCCGTGTGCCATCAATGCCCAGTGAGGCCCCGTTCGCGGCGACGTGGGCGAGTGCGGCATAGGCCTGCTCGTTGTTGATCGGGTAACGGACCTCCGGTGCATTGTCGTATTCAACGAAGATCACCGCGGCGCGTGCCTGCACTGCCAGTTCACGGATCAGATGATCATGGGTCTGGCGATCGCCCATCACCCAGCCGCCCCCATGATAGTAGAGCACCGCCGGCAGATTGCCCGCCGCATCACTGGGGCGAACGATGCGGACGCGCACGGTGCCGGTCGGACCGATGTTCCACACCAAATCCTGCGTGGCGGTCGGGGCCGAGGTTTCGACCTTGGCCGCTTGCACCCCTGCCAGCACGGAACGGGCCTCCGCATAGGGAAGCGTGTAGATCGGCGGGCCGGCGGCAGCCGCCTGGGCGAAGGCTTCGGCAGCGGGCTCGAGCACTTGGGCAGAGGCAGGAACGGCAGACAAGGCCAGCAGTGCGCTGGTGGTCAGGGCAGAAATCAGGGTCGACTTGGTCATGGCTAGGCTCCTTTTAGATCGTGCACGATGTAATCGTGTGCGATCTAAATAGCGCTCGGCGGCGAGCTGTCAACCCTTGCGATTAAATCGCGTACGATTTATATCGATGGCATGACCAAGCCCGCTTCCCCCGCCCCCTCGGGCAACCCGCTCGACCAGTTCCTGTGTTTCTCCGTCTACACGGCAGGACTGGCCTTCAACCGCATCTACAAGCCGCTGCTCGATCCCTATGGTATAACCTACCCACAGTATCTCACGCTGGTGGCGCTGAGCAGCCGGGAGAGCCAGACGGTGAGCGAGCTGGGCGAGACCCTGCACCTCGAATCGAACACCCTCACCCCGTTGATCAAGCGACTGGAAGCCGCTGGTCTGGTCACCCGCACACGCGACAGGCAGGATGAGCGGGTTGTCCGCCTGGACCTCACCGAGGCCGGATCCGCTCTGGCCGAGACGGCCCTGGGGTGTGTTCCGGCAGCCGTTCTCGAAGCAACCGGGATGGAGCGCACCGCGCTCGAGGCGTTGAACGACGAACTTAGAGTGCTGAGCAACGCCCTGCGCAGGCCCTCCTAGCGATGGCCCCTGCGTGATCACTCTCGCTGGCCGAAGTGTCCCCCGTTCTGGTCGGACCAGCATGGCCAGCAACGACTCATGAGCCTCGTTGGCACAACCGAGGGGCAGATCGGCTCGGGCGGCAGCCTAGGCCAGAACCGGACGTTCGCCAGCACAGGCCTGAACGTCAAAATCTGGGTCGCCTCGCGACCCTTTGATCGGCCGCGACAGCGTGGCAATTGCCGCCAACAGACCGGTCATCCCAAGGCTGAATTTGCTTCTCGTAAGCGGCCGTCTATTCATGCTTCGAGATGGTTCATGTGATGGAGCGGCCGATGGCGAGGCACCGTATCTATTCAGTCAGTGTGGCCAGTGTGTATCCTCTCTATGTCGCCAAAGCAGCCAAGAAGGGGCGTACAAAGGACAAGGTGGATGAGGTGCTGCGGTGGCTAACGGGCCACAATCAGGAGTCGCTTGAGCGAGAGATAGCTGCCGGCACCTCGTTCGAGGACTTCTTCGCCAAGGCTCCGAATTTGAATCCTTCGCGTTCACTGATCACTGGCGTGATCTGTGGGGTACGCGTCGAGACTATCGAGGAAAGCACTATGCGCGAAATCCGATATCTGGATAAACTGATCGACGAACTCGCCAAGGGCAAGGCGATGGAGAAGATCCTGCGCTCATAGCGTTAGCGCTGACAAAGCGACCGCTCGGAGCCCATATTTGGCTTCTCCTTAGCTGCCTTTCAGGTCAGCCTGTTCGCTGCGAACTATCTGGTCGTGGCCGTCAGCGAGCCGCTGATCGCGCTGAGCGTCCTCGCCGCAACTGCGTCAAAGCGACCTACCTGTGCAAGATTCCGGTTACCGTGATGTAACCCGTCACCCGATCGACGTCACGGGTTTCTCAACCGTTTGTAACTTGTGGAACCAAAATCCCTCGGTGAGCCTCCTCGGACCAAAACATGACATCGAGGGGCGTTATGATCGAGAAGTCCATCAAATTTAGGCGTCGACAGCTTCTTACTGCCAGCTCCATGCTGTGCGCACTGGCTGTGCCAGCCCATGCGGAAGAGCAGTCACCGGATACGGGCATCGACGGACAGCGCACAACCGACATCATTATCGTTACCGCCAGGCGCGCCGAAGTACTGACGACCGCTGCGCCGACGGGCAGTCGCCTTGGAATCTCCATCCTTGAAACGCCTGCGAGCGTCAGCGTCGTTAATGGAGACGACATCAGGGCGCGTGGTGATATCGGGATCGCCGGTGCCGTTTCGCGCGCGCCAGGAATCACCAATGCTGGCAATCCCGGTAACGCCGGTTTGACCTTTGCTGTTCGAGGCTTCGAAGGCCAAGGATCAGTGCTGCAGTTATATGATGGCGTGCGGTTGTTCCCCAACAACGGCTCAATCTCTTTTCCTTCCGACGCTTGGAATGTCGAGCGGATTGAGGTTCTGAGCGGTCCGTCGTCGGTGTTGTTTGGTCAGGGCGCGCTCGGCGGTGTCGTCAACGTCATTCCCAAGGGGCCAAACCGGGATCGTTTCATCGTTGATGCCCAGGCAAGCTACGGTTCGCAGAACAGTTGGCAGGCAGCAGCAGGCATGGGCGGGCCGCTAGGGGAGATGCTCGCCTTCCGTCTTGATGCAAGCTATCGCCAATCCGATGGCTTTGTCGACCGGGGTTACAGCGACAATCTCGCGATTTCCGGTGCGCTCGAATTCGTTCCCAGCGACAATTTGAAGCTCACGCTCCGCAATGATTTCGGCAACGCCAACCCTACCAAATATTTCGGTACGCCGCTGATTGATGGAAAGCTCGACACGTCGATCCGTCGTGAGAACTACAATATCAGCGACGCCACCATGCGCTTTCGCGACAACCGTACCGCGCTCAGCCTCGACTGGAAGCTGAGTGACATGGTCAGCATCGCCAACACCGCCTACTATATCACGAGCAATCGCAAATGGCGCAATCTGGAAAGCTATTGCTGGATCGCATCGGACGGCAATTGCCCCAATGGCGGCGGATCCGGCACGCCGGGACGCATCCACCGGGCGGACAATTTCGGCATCATCCATGATGTTGACCAATATGGCAGCCAGGGTTTCGTCAAATTCTCAAACGCGTTGGCTGGCGATGTCAGCAACGACTTTTTGATCGGCTACGACGTCAATCAGTTCAATCTTGAATATTCTCACCAATTCGCCTCTGATTCGCAAGAAGATGAAGTCGCACTTACCGGCTTCAATCCTGGCCTGTTCCTCGACACTGTCGGCCTGCTTCCCCGCTATCGGACAAAAACCACTACATGGGCAATCTATGCCGAGGACCGCCTTGCCCTCACGGATCGGCTTTCTCTGGTTGGGGGGCTGCGGCATGAGGAGAACAAGACAGCGCGGTGGAACTATGTCTATTCGGCGGGTGCAATCACGGGAGAAACTCCCGGCCTCAATGGCGGAAACAACGCCTACAAGAAGCTTTCGAGCACCACCTGGCGACTTGGCGCAGTGTATCAGCCGACCGAAAAACTTTCGCTCTATGCACAATATGCCACAGCAGTTGATCCACTTGGTACACTGACGACATTCTCCACCTCTGCCGCCCAGTTTCAGCTAACCTATGCCGATGGTTATCAATATGAGGCCGGGGTGAAGGGCCTGTTCATGGATGGCAAAGGCAGCTTCACCCTTGCCGTCTATCGTCTGGTTAAACAAAATCTGTTCAGCCAGACGGTCGTCGGCGGTGCCATCGATCAGGTCGGGCAACGCTCGTCGCAAGGCATTGAGGCGAGCGTCGATCTCCAACTGCCCGCCGGCTTTGGTCTGTCTGCCAACGGGACCGTCCTTGATGCCAATTTTGATGATTTTGATGGGTTCGAGGGCAAGACACCACCAAGTTGTCCTGAAGCATCGGCCAATCTCGAACTGCGCTGGAGCGATGCGAAGCGCTTGTTTGCGGGCGTCAATCTTCGTTATGTCGGGCGTCGCTACACTGACAACGCTAACAGCTTCCGCGTCCCCGCCTATACCGTGGTCGATGGGGGTGCCAGCTATGCGATCACGCCCAATGTCGCTTTGGATCTGCGCTTCTACAATCTGTTCGACAAGGATTATGCCGAGACAACCTATGGTAACGAACAGTGGATATTGGGCCGTCCCAGGTCGGTCGATTTAGCGGTCCGTGCCCGGTTCTAAGGCCAGAACACCAACGCTTGGTCACAAGGCCAAGCGTTGGCTGTTCATCACCCATCGCTGGATGGGCATCGGATCATGCCTGCTCTTCGCCATCTGGTTTCTCTCCGGACTGGTGATGATCTATGTCCCCTTCCCGACACTCACGGCGCAGGAGCGGCAGGTCGGGCAGGAAACCATCGCCTGGCAACGCGTGAATGTGCAGCCGGCGGTCGCGCTCGCATCGGCAGGTGTTACAACGCCAAAATCGCTAACATTGGAAATGCGCGATACGGTTCCGGTCTGGCATATAGATACATGGGAGGGAGAGCGATCCGCCGTTTCGGCGATGGCGGGCGCTCCGCTTCCTCCTGTCGATGAAGCCATGGCGCGCCATGTGGCGAGCCGTTTTGGCAATGCCTCGGTGCGTGCGCTGGAACAGATCGAACGCGATCAGTGGACGGTCTCCGGTAGCTATGACCCGCACCGGCCCTTGTGGAAGACATCGCTCGCTGACCCTGCCGGTACGGAGCTTTATGTGTCGTCCTCGACGGGCATGGTTGTACTGGACACGACCCGGTTTGAGCGTTTCTGGAACTGGCTCGGATCAGTACCGCACTGGATCTATCCCACCATATTGCGGCAGGATAATGCTGCGTGGCGACAGGTTGTCATGTGGGTGTCAGGTCCTTGCATCGCTGCCGCTGTAACGGGCATGTGGATTGGCATCTTACGCATGCAGATCGGGCGACGCCGATACCGCCGCGGGGAAATCACGCCTTATCATGGCTGGATGTGGTGGCACCATATCGCCGGGCTAACCGGCGGCCTTGCGTTGCTGGCGTGGATTTTCAGTGGCTGGCTGTCTGTTGATCCGTTCCGGCTATTTGCGAGCAATGGCATTGGGACGGCGGAGCGCTTAGCCTATGCCCACCCGGCTACCCCATCACCGCTATCCATTCGGAGGCTTGCCGTCATGGCTCCGACCGCGAGGCAGATGAAGGTGGAGTGGGCGGCCGGGCGCGAGCTGTTGACCTTCGATCGTCCGGGACAGCCGGTGGTGACGATCGAGGCGAACAATCTGAAACCGCCCGTTCTGACTCAGAACCGGATCGCCAGCGCGGCCGCCATGCTCGTTCCGGGCGCGCGGGCCGTAGCGGTCGATCGACTGACCAGGCCCGACGCCTATTGGTATGATGTTGGCGCACTGCCCAAGCTGCCGGTGTTGCGCGTGCGGTTCAACGATGCGGCGCAGACCTGGGTGCACATCGACCCCGCGACAGGCTTGGTGGTCGGCGAGACCGATTCCCGGCGCAGGCTTTACCGCTGGTTCTTCGACCTGCTCCACAAATGGGATTTCAACAGCTTGACGCTGAACCGTCCCGCTTGGGACGTACTCCTATGGACGCTGTCGATCCTGGGCCTCATCACATCGGTGAGCGGTATCTGGATCGGGTGGATCAGGCTACTGCATTCCAGACCCGCATCGCGCAGTAACGGCGATGTAGGTTCATGATTGCGAGCGGATGATATGGCCAGACTCTTGTAGCGATCTTGCAGTCGATACTAGGTCGTAGACTCATAAGCACGTAGCCATAGGCGCATTGAGGCGAGCTGGATCATGGCTAGGAAGTTGGCGGCGAGCTTGTCGTAGCGGGTGGCGACACGGCGGAAGTGTTTGAGTTTGGAGAAGAAGCGCTCGACAAGATTGCGCTCGCGGTAGAGCCGCTTGCTGAAGCACGGCTTCCATTTGCGGTTGCTCTTGGGCGGGATGTTCGGCGTGGCACCCTGGTCCTGGATCAGCTCGCGGATGCGGTCGGCGTCGTAGGCCTTGTCCGCCAGCACGATCGTGCGTGGGCCGAGATGGTCGAGAAGGCGGTCGGCGATTTGTCCATCATGCGCCTGCCCAGCGGTCAGGCCGAGCCGGATCGGGAGGCCTTGCACATCGACGACGACGTGGATTTTGGTCGTGAGGCCGCCTCGGCTGCGACCGAGACAATGATCTGGACCCCCTTTTTTGCCGTAGCAGCCTGCTGGTGCGCCCGGATGGAAGTGCTGTCGATCATCTGGATCGTGCCGTCGTGCGCGGCGCTGATGGCGTCCATCAGCCGGTCCCACACGCCTGCATTCCGCCATCGATTGAAGCGGTTGTAGCAGGTAGTATGGGGTCCGTAGCGCTCCGGTAGGTCGCGCCAAGGTGCGCCTGATCGCAGCACCCAAAAAATGCCGTTCAGCACGCGGCGGTCATCCACACGCGGCACGCCTCGGGGTTTGTTGGGCAGCAGCGGCGCGATTACGCGCCATTCGAAGTCGGTCAGGTCATATCGGCTCATGCCAACACTGAATCACAACTCGGCCTCATCAGGAAGAGGACAAGCGAGCTTTTGCCATGATACGAAGCGTCATGGATCGATCAACAGCAGAACGCCTCATCTCAGCGGCCTTGGCGCTCGACGCCCCTCTCGGTGAACTCGATCACGCGGTTTCGGAGATCGCCGACGAACAGGAGCGAAAAGCATTCGTGCACGCCCTCGGTGATGTGTTCCGGCTCCTGAACGAAGGCTTCATACTGCCGATCACACAGGCATATCCTGATCTTGCACCTGAGGATTGACGCGCTTCGCTCCCTCCGAACCCAGCCCAATTTATGGGTTCACGGCCTCGATACGCAACCGCCGATTGTCGGCTTCCAACAAGCTGCCCTTCAGCCTCTCGCTCTAAAATGGCAGGATTGTCCCCAGACCACATCATGTCGACGTGACGGCCCTGCGATGTATGTAGGACCGCTTCCGACGAGCTCGTCGGGATTGGGAATGTCAGCCAAGTCAGCGTATTCGCCCCATCGACCGCGTAAACGCGTCAGTCTACTCGTCCGGTCAGAAACAGAAAATCGCCCACGCGGCGGGTCGCATGCATATGCATATGTCGTTGGAACGATGCACAGACTTCCTCTTCGGTTTCCGGACGAGCCAGCTCTTTTCGCCGATGCAACATTTTGAGCATAAATTCCCCGGCTGCGCGCTTACTGCGTACCAGAGTGGAGATCGCGACCTGCCCACCGGGCCGGGTGACCCGGCGCAATTCGGCGAGTAGGCCAGACGGCGTACCCAGGACGTGGACCGTGCCCCAGCAAAGTGTCGTACCAAACACGCCATCCCGAAACGGAAGTTCGAGCGCGCTGCCATGCCAGAATTGTCCGGCTGGCATACGTCGCTGCGCGCGGCGCAGCATGCCGAGAGAACGATCAAGACAGATCATGTCGGTGCGGCCCACAGCGCGGTAGACATCTGCCGTGAACAGCAACGAGCCGCAACCGGCATCGAGTATCGGGCCTGACGGGCAGTCGGCCAGCGCCATTCGTGCAGCCTCCGCATGGCAGGATGGCCAGGCGCCCCAGGCAGGGCGATAGTACAGTGCACTGGAAATCAGCAGATCATAGCCCCAAGCGATCCGGTCATAATGGGCCGGGCGGTCAGCGTCTGCAAGGCAGCTCGTAATTCCGGACGCAAGCTGCGTCGTGACCGCATCGTCGCGAAGAATTTCCGCCTTTTCGGTGATGATCATGCGCGTCATCAGGCGGCTATCCCTGCTGTTGACAACCGTGCAATCCCATCCAGCTTGTCGGGATTGCGGACGACATAGACTGCGGTGATGCGCGTGCCATCGGTTTCGATCGTCAGGACTTGATCAATCCGGTTGCCACTGCGCACAAGTATGGCTGGCAGGCCATTGATCTCCACAAACTCCGGAATCATTTTCTCATTCAGTTGCCCGAATTTCCGGACGATGCCGATGAAGAAGCGGGCTATCGGGTCTGCTCCCCTGATGGGATTGCGCGCTGTCGTCACCTTGCCGCCGCCATCGGCGAGAAGAACTGCGTCTTCACTGAGCAGGCTCGCCAGCTCCGCTACATCACCTGATGCGACGGCCATGCCGAAGGCTGCGAGCAGGCGATGATGTACATCCTTTGGGACATTTTTCGCGTTGCGCTCCTGCCGCACAGCCTTGCGTGCCCGAGTCGCAAGCTGGCGGCAGGCGGGTTCCTGTCGGCCAAGGATGGGGGCGATGTCAGCAAAGGGCATGTCGAATACATCGTGCAACAGGAACGCTGCCCGCTCCGCAGGCTTTAATCGGTCCAGCGCGAGCAGCAACGCAAAGGACAGGTCATCAGCCAGTTCCGTTGCCGCATCAGGCGCCAGCGCGACCGCATCCATGATCGGTTCCGGCAACCACGGACCGACATAGACCTCCCGCCGCGCCCACGCACTTTTCAGCCGGTCGAGGCAAAGGCGCGTGACAATGGTGGTTAGAAGGGCATCCCGGTTTTCAACGTCGCTCGCGGTGTTATAGCGCAGCCAGGCGTCCTGAAGCACATCCTCCGCCTCGCTGCGGCTTCCCAGCATGCGGTAGGCAAGCCCCAGAAGGCGCGGTCGATTGGGACCAAAGGGATCGCTCGTCATGTCTGCATCCTTACCTGTCCTCTGGCCCCCACAACCAGCGGCACGACGCTGGCCCCACCGATGCTGACGATGCCACATGCCTCAGCGTATCCCATGCCCGCCTTCACCATCGGATAGATGCGCGTCATCTGTGCCGCAAAGGTCAAGTCGATTACGCCCCTGTCACCCCAGTGGTGGCGCACCTTTTCGCGCACATCTGCCAAATCGGTCCGCCGCTCGACCAGTGCGCGCGCGAACGTGTAGCCGAGAGCCACATCATCCCGCATCGTCGACAGGTCGGCGGAAAGCACCGCGACGATCTGGTCGTCCGCCATGCCCGCAGCGCTAGCCATGTCCGCGACGAGCTGCGTGCACGGACCGCAATCTTCATGCATTACCCCGACGAGGCGCGCGGTATGGGCGGCGGCGACCGGCACTGCCTGCCTGTGGCCCGACAAGCGTGATACAGCACCAAACTTACGGAAAGCAGCGGGCGAAGCCTCGAACATGGCGCGCATATAACGCACGTCATAACTCCATTTGCGGGCGAAGCGATCCAGTATCCGGCGGACTAACCATCCGATCATGGCGCGCTCTGGATTGTGGGCATTCGTAGGCCAGCAGAGGGCGACACCAAGCAGAGCAGGTAAAGCGACGGCGAGATCGGTTCCGGCGTTGTGGGCATGCCCCTGAGCGATAGGCAGCAAGTGAAATAATCCGTGGAAAGCGACAAATCCGCAGGCGCCGAACGCCGCAAGCCGCCAGCGAGGCAGCAGGGCAAAGACAAAAAGGCCCAGCCCGGCGACCACATAGCCGAGGCCTACATCGGTCACGAAGTGCGGGTTGAACGGCCCCGTTGCCAATGCGCCGGGGGCAAGGCGAAACCACTGTTCTGGCCTAAGCGCCATGAACAGGCCGTTGCCAAAGTCAAACAGGCCGATAAGTCCGGCCAGCAGGCGATACAGCATGCGAGAGTTCCCTTCGCATGGATGACGAGATGGGATGTACGGTTGTGACAGACGCCGCGAATTTTATTCGGTGAGCAGGCATCGTCGGCAACATTGCGGACGACCCGATCCTGAATTTCGGCCATCGGAAGTCCTGAACATATGGCAGCTTCGGAAGATCGGAATTTGGCGAAGGAACGGCAGCAATGTTGACGTAACCGGCAGGTGCCGACCAGACCCGGTCGCTCAGACCAGCAGGTTTGAATGTCGCATCGAACCAACACCTGCCATTGAACAAACGGCCCATCTGCAGTCAATGAGCGTAGGAAAATGTTAAGGCGGCGTCAGCGTTGGCTTGGCTGCCACCTCCAATAAAGCAGTTTGACGGTTGGGGCGGTATGGTTCTGCACCGATGCGCGAATGCATTCGCTCCTGATTTTCCACTCAAGCCCGATATTCGGTGAACAGCAAACAACCGCCATGTGTTTCCATGCGCTGGTGCACGGTGCCTGCCGGTACGCGGATGTAATCGCCAGTTCCAAACCTGCGGCCGCCGATATCCAGATCGCCAGCGATTACAAGAATGTGCTCGTCCATATCCTCAGGTTGCTCATGCCGTTCTTCGACAGCACCAGGATTGCAGCGGATCAGGATGGCGTTGTCTGACCACAATGTCTTGAAGTCGATGCCGACCCCATGAACCTGCCAATTGCCGTCGCTACATTCCTGCACCTCCTTTCCTGCCAGCGCACCACGTTCACGCTCGAGCGCCTGCTGCACGCTAGCCCAAGTACGTTCAGGAACGATGGTATCTGCGGCAGCAGGCTGGAGTCCGGCATAGAGCTGCTCTACCAATAAGATGTATTCATCCAGTTCCGTGTTGTAGAGCCGTTCGCGCGTGACCTCGTCCCGCTCAGCGCCGGAGAGCGAACCTAGCACGAAGGCGGTTGCTCTATCTTCATTCGTCATAGTCAAGACTCGTGTTTCCATGTGTCGATATACAGCGCCGGGCAGCCAAATGGACGCATGGCTTCAAGGTTCAACGATTTTTCGCTCATTGTTCCATGCAGACCTTTAGAGATTGCGTGCCCCTGCGCACCCAACTCTTGATCGTTCCCAGCGGCAGGCCGAGGTGTTCCGAAAGTTCGGAATGGCTGAACCCGTAAGTGTACATCGCGACAATGGCCTTAGCGTGATCATCCGGTAACAGGCCAAGGCACTTCCCCAGTTTTGGATCAGGAGGTTCGAAGGCATTCGCTTCGAGCAATTCGAGGGTGGCCTCGTCAAATTCACTTTGTGATGGACGACGGCGGCCCATATCGAGCGCGCAATTGCGGGCAATGACCCCAATCCACGCTTTGGCAGATCCGCGTGCCATCTCATATTTCCCTGCTGTTCGCCACAATCTCACGAAAGTTTCCTGAACCGCGTCCTCGGCGATTTGGGGATCACGCAAAATCCGCAAAGCAATCGCATAGACCCAGTTTGCCAAAGATTCGTAGAGCAGGCGAAAGGCCCGCTCATTGCCTCCTGCCATATCGGCCAACAGCGCCTCGATGGTTCGTGTCTGAGTAATTGTCATTGTCCCGCCGCATAGTCACGCGCAGGCGCGCGCAAGCATAATACGCAACGTACGTGACATTCGGTTTCAGCTGGGCGCACCAGTTGAAAGAAATTTAATTCAGCATCGGGCTGCATCCAGCTCGTGCTCCCCGCCGGTAGTTAGCTTCGAACGCGATCATACAGTGTGACGCGCAGCACAAGTAAACTTCAAAGGGGGGCACGAACATGAGAATTACCGCGCAATCAAGGTTGGGTGTCGGCATTGCATCCAGTCTGCTTGCTTTTGCGGGCTTTGCGTCACCTGCTTGGGCAGATGGTGCCGATGAAACACAGACAGAGGCAGAGCGCGTCGTTTTTGTTCCGCCCATGCAGGACAGCAGCGATGGTCGCGGCTTTTTCTCAAATGGTGGCCGCCTTCTGCTGACCGGCGGGGTCTCCACAATCGAGGGCGCGGGCGGTGGCGGTCTTGCTCCCTGGGCATTGATCGGCGGCTATGGCACGCGAAATGAGCTGGGCGCGAGCACCTTTGTCACAGGGGTAGATACGCAGGACTTCACGCTGGCATCTTATGGGGGTGCGATCAATATCCGCAATCGCGTGGAACTATCCATCGCACGCCAGAACTTCAATCTGCGCGAGGTCGGAAATGTCCTGGCGCTGGGCAATCGCTATACGATCAGCCAAACTATCCTTGGCGCAAAAGTGCGCCTGTTTGGTGATGCCGTGCTGGAACAGGACAGCCTGATTCCCCAGGTGGCAGTCGGCATCCAGTACAAGATCAACGACAATAAGCAGATTGTCGGCGGCGCTCTCGGCCTCGATCGCAAAGGTGTCGATTTCTACGCATCTGCGACGAAGCTCATCCTTTCCAAAAGCCTGCTTCTCAACGCCACCGTGCGCCTGACCAAAGCCAACCAGTTCGGCATTCTCGGCTTTGGCGGCCTTGGCGGCAAGGATCAGAACTATAAGCCGCAGTTCGAAGGCTCGGCCGCCTATCTCCTGACTCGCAAGCTAGCCGTCGGCGGAGAATTCCGCACCAAATCGAACCGGCTTGAAGGCGCACTTGGAGGATCGTCCTTCCGTGAAGAAAACGCCTGGGATGCATTCGCCGCTTATGCGCTCAGCCGCAACGTGTCGGTGACGGTGGCATACGCGCACCTCGGCCAGATTGCGCTGCGCCGGCAGAACGGGGCCTATGCCTCACTCCAGATCGGCTTCTGACCATCTTCTCCATTCAAAGGATCTATTTTCATGCGAAACATATTTATCCCCATTGCCATGACTCTTCTGGTCGTAACAAGCCCCGCCACGGCAGCAGTCGGCGAGCCGGCGGTGTCTGACCCTAGCATCAAGCCGCGCTCGCCGACTGTCCCTGTTATAACCGACGACACCGGCCTGTTCGAAACCTTCGGTGGACGCGAAGGCCTGGTCAAGATCATGGACGACGTCATGCCGCGCTGGGTCAAGAACCCGCGTACGCAGCCGTTCTTCGAGAATTCAGATCAAGAAAGGATCAAGCGCCAATTAGTTGAGCAGTTTTGTGTCATAATGAAGGGACCCTGCGAATATTCGGGCCGGTCGATGGCCGAAGCGCACCGCGGGATGAATGTCAACGAAGGCGCCTTCTTTGCCTTGGTCGAAGAGCTTCAGCGCACCCTCAATGCCATGGACGTTCCCTTCGCGGCGCAGAACCGTCTGATCGCGGCGCTTGCGCCGATGCACCGCGATATCATCGACCGGTGAACGGTGTGACGACGCCACCCTTCGCCCTCACTCTGGTTGCGGTCCTTGGGGCCGCAACCACTCTTCTTGCCGCAAACGGAGGCGCTCTGGCCGCGTCTCCAGCCCCTTCGCCCGCTCCGGCGGACGGTGCCCGCTTGTATCAGGCAAAATGTGGGGGTTGCCACAGCATTGCTGCCAACAAGATCGGGCCGGCACACAAGGGCGTGTTTGGCCGAAAGGCAGCGATGGCGGCGGGTTACAATTACTCGCCCGCGCTGCGCGCCGCGAACATCACGTGGAATGCGGCCACGCTCGACCAGTGGCTGCAAGGACCGCAGAAGATGGTGAAGGGAACGCGGATGTTTTTCACGGTTCCAGGCCCTGCCGAACGCACTGCAATCATCGCTTACTTGCGTTCCGAAGGCGCCAAATGATCGCGTACGATCAGGTTTTCGATTCGGCTATTGAGCGCTTGCACTCGGAAGGTCGGTATCGTGTCTTCATCGATAT
>CAZHGR010000021.1:0-35236 GCA_964532255.1 uncultured Sphingobium sp. | reverse complement strand
CGCTTGGACATCTTGACCGGCTCGCCGTCGCGCAGCAGCCGGACCATCTGGATCAGCCGCACGTCGAGCGGCACGCGCCCGCCGGTCAGCGCCGCGACCGCCGCCTGGATTCGCTTGACCGTGCCGGCATGATCGGCGCCCCAGATGTCGATCAGCTGGTCGGCCTTCTCCGCCTTCTGGTAGTGATAGGCCATGTCGGCGCCGAAATAGGTCCAGGCGCCGGTCGATTTGCGGATGGGGCGGTCCTGATCGTCGCCGAACTGCGTCGAACGGAACAGCGGCAGCTCGACCGGTTCCCAGTCGTCGGGCAGCTCACCCTTGGGCGGATCGAGCACGCCGTCATAGATAAGGTCGCGCGCGCGCAGCGTGGCCTCGGCGGCCTCGGGCTTGCCGGCCGCCTGCAACTCCGCCTCCGACGCGAAGACGTCATGGCGGATGCCGAGCAGCGCCAGATCGGCGCGGATCATGTCCATCATCGCCGCGACGGCGCGGGTGCGGAAGGGGATCAGCCACTCCGCCTCGGGCGCGGAAACGTAACGGTCGCCGAACTCGGCGGCGAGCGCCTCGCCCACCGGCACCAGATAGTCGCCAGGATAGAGGCCCTCCGGTATCTCGCCGGTATCCTCGCCCAGCGCCTGACGGTAGCGGACATGCGCCGAGCGGGCGAGCACGTCGACCTGCGCGCCGGCATCGTTGACATAATATTCGCGGGTCACGCCATGCCCGGTATATTCGAGCAGCGCCGCCAGCGCGTCACCGACCACCGCGCCGCGGCAATGACCCATGTGCATCGGCCCGGTCGGATTGGCCGAGACATATTCGACGTTGACGCGAATACCCTCGCCCATGGCCGACCGGCCATAGCGATCGCCCACATCATGGATGGCGCGAAGCTCGCGCTCCCAGGCGGCGCGGTTCAGCGTCAGGTTGATGAAGCCCGGCCCGGCGATCGACACCGCCTCGACATCGTCGAGCTTTTCCAGCTCCGCCGCGATCAGTCCGGCGAGCGCGCGCGGATTGGTCCCCGCCGCCTTGGCGAGCACCATCGCGGCATTGGTGGCAAGGTCGCCATGGCTCGGATCGCGCGGCGGCTCGACCGCGACCGCGCGCCGGTCGATCGCGGGCGGCAGCGCGCCCGCTTCGGTCAGCGCGTCGAGCGCGGAATCGATATGGCCCGCAAATGCGGCGTAAAGTGTCATGCCCGTGGCCCCGCCCGCCTCAGCGCGTGGCATTGAAGCGCAGTTGATCCTGCGTCAGGTTGAAGCCCACCAGCATCTCGAAGCTGGTCCGGGTGATCGCGTCGCGCACCTCGGGCAGCGACAGCGGATCGACCGCGGCGTCGACATCGCCCGACTTGCGCTCGCGCGTGATCTGGCGCTGGATGTCGGGCGGCAGCGTGGCCGCAGCCTTGTCGACATAGCTGCCCGCGTTGGCCGACACGCTGGCGCGGCGCTCGCCGGCGGCGAAGCTGAGCCGTACCTGCCCCACGCGCTTGGCGGTCACGGCATTGCCGCCGCGCACCACGGCGGAGAAATAGGGAAGCACCACCTCGCGCGCTTCGCCCGCGTCGCGCCGCACGGCGACGACGTTGAAGGTCGCGTTGCTGTAAAGCTGGTCGCTGCCCTCATCGCAGGTCGAACGCAGGTCGGTGATCGTCGCCACCACATCGACGGCGCGCGCATCGGTGCTGCCCGCCGGGTCGAACAGCGTGACATCGCCGGTATAGGCCGGAATCGCGACGCGCGGGCAGGCCGAACGCACCTGGACGATGCCGCCGGTCGCGTCGATCTCGCCCTGGCGCGAACAGCCCGCCAGCGCGAGCAGCACGAGTCCGTAACCGAATTTCCTCAGATGGGGCACCGCAGCATCCTTGTCCTGATGCCGCGCGTGGCGGCATGATGATGGTCTTTCCTTAGTGGTGGCCCCGGCAAGTCGCAACCGTCCGCCCGCAGGCACGTCGATCCCGCTTTTCACGAGAGGCGACAGCGCCTAAGTGCAAGGCCATGACCTCCCTGCCCCCTGCCCGCCCGCGCCTCGACCTGCTGATCGCCAGCCCGCGCGGCTTTTGCGCCGGCGTCGATCGCGCAATCACCATCGTCGAGCGCGCGCTCGAGAAGTTCGGCGCGCCGGTCTATGTGCGGCACGAGATCGTCCACAACAAATATGTGGTCGAGGGGCTTCGCGCGAAGGGCGCGGTGTTCGTCGCGGAACTGGACGAGGTGCCCGACGACCGGCCGGTGGTCTTCTCCGCGCATGGCGTGCCCAAGCTGGTGCCGGCAACGGCGACGGAGCGAGGCCTCGATTTCGTCGACGCGACCTGCCCGCTGGTGTCGAAGGTCCACCGCCAGGCCGAGCGCCAGGTCGAGGCGGGCCGCCATATCCTCTTCATCGGCCATGCCGGTCACCCGGAGGTCGTCGGCACCTTCGGACAGGTGCCCGACGGCTCGATGACGCTGATCGAGACCGACGCGGACGCGCGCGCCTTTGTGCCCGCGCCGGGAGTCGAACTCGCCTATCTCACGCAGACCACCCTCTCGGTCGATGACACCGCACAGATCATCGCGGTGCTGGCCGATCGCTTCCCCGGCATCGTCGGGCCGAAGGGCGAGGACATCTGCTACGCCACATCCAACCGCCAGGCCGCGATCAAGCAGATCGCCGAACAGGTTCAGGCGGTGCTGGTGATCGGCGCGCCCAACAGCTCCAACTCGCTGCGGCTGGTCGAGGTCGCGGAGCGATCGGGCGCGCGGGCGCGCCTCATCCAGCGCGCGGCGGAGATCGACCTCGACTGGCTGGCGGGCGTCGAGCGGCTGGGGCTGACCGCCGGGGCCAGCGCGCCCGAGATTCTGGTGCGCGAGGTCATCGATCATCTGTCGCGCCATTTCGACATCAACGTGCAGGAGATCGAGACGGCGCGCGAGGATATCGCCTTCAAGCTGCCGCGCGGCCTGGAACCGGCATCGGCCTGAGCGATGGCGGTCTATACCAGCGTTCCGGCCGAGGCGCTCGGCCAGTTCCTGACGCGCTATGACTGCGGCGGCCTCGTGTCCGCCAAGGGCATCGCCGAGGGGGTCGAGAACAGCAACTATCTGGTCGAGACGACGGGCGCCGACGGGCGCGGCGCGCGCTTCATCCTGACGCTTTATGAAAAGCGCGTCGATCCGGCCGACCTGCCCTTTTTCGTCGCGCTGCTCGACCATCTGGGCGCGAACGGCTGCCGCGTGCCGCGCTTCATCGCCGACCGCGACGGCGAGCGGTTGCAGGAACTGTGCGGCCGCCCCGCCTGCCTGATCGAGTTCCTGACCGGCGTTTCGGTGACCGAGCCGACCGTGGCGCAGTCCGCCGCCGCGGGCAGGGCGCTGGGCGCGCTCCACCGCGCGGCGGAGGGCTTTACCGGTGTGCGGCCCAATGCGCTGGGGCTCGCGGGATGGGCACCGCTCGCCGATGCCTGCGGGGCGGGTTTCGAGACGATCCAGCCCGGCCTTGGCGAAAGGGTCGCGCAGGAGCTTGCCTATCTGGAGCGCAACTGGCCGCGCGATCTTCCCGTCGCGACGATTCATGCCGACTTGTTCCCCGACAATGTGCTGATGCTGGGCGACGAGGTGACGGGCCTCATCGACTTCTATTTCAGCTGCACCGACATTCGCGCCTATGACCTGGCGGTGACGGTCGGCGCGTGGTGCTTCAGCGCCGACGGCAGCGTCTGGCACGAGGACCGCGCCGCCGCCCTGGTCGCGGGCTATGACGCGGTGATGCCGCTGTCCGACGCCGAGCGCGCGGGGCTGGTGACGCTCTGCCGGGGCGCGGCGCTGCGCTTCCTGCTCACGCGCGCCTATGACTGGATCAATACCCCGCCCGATGCCATGGTGACGCGGAAAGACCCGCTCGCCTATCTGCGACGGCTCGACCTGTTCGCGAACGCCGCGCCCCGAGCGCTGACGGGCGGGCGATGAGCGCGCCGCCGACAGAGGTCGAGCTGTTCACCGACGGCGCGTGCAAGGGCAATCCCGGCCCCGGCGGCTGGGGCGCGCTGATCCGCGCGGGGAGCCACGAGAAGGAGCTGTCGGGCGGCGAGACGCTCACCACCAACAACCGCATGGAGCTGATGGCCGCGATCCAGGGCCTCAACGCCCTCACCCGCCCCTGCCGCGTCACGCTGTCGACCGACAGCAATTATGTGAAGGACGGCATCACCAAGTGGATCCACGGCTGGCAGCGCAACGGCTGGCGCACTGCCGACAGGAAGCCGGTCAAAAATGTCGAGCTGTGGCAGGCGCTCCAGGAAGCGACGCAGCGCCACCATGTCGAATGGCGCTGGGTCAAGGGCCACGCCGGCCACCCCGACAACGAACGCGCCGACCGCCTGGCCTGCGCGGCGGCGGAGGCGATGCGGGGGCGGTGAGGGGTTTTTCGGGCGGCGAACAGGATTTACCCATGGCCCTGCGGCCCTACATGGTGGGGAATGTCTGTATCATGCAGTTCGCCTGTCGGCCGATGTCAACAAGCTCGCACGGTTGGAGCCGCACATCAATTAGCGCTCTGTCACCATGATTCTGACCAAAACACCGCGCTAGGCAGCTTCGTAGGGCACGCCTAGCTGAATCGCCATCGTGCTTTTAGACACGTCGAAATGCTTGGCGAGCGCCTCGACCGTGTTGATACCACTTTCAGTTGCCTCGCGGATCAAATGCCAAGGCATGAGAATGTCCGCCGCCATGCGATTTGCTTGGACTTCGACTGCACTGCTAAGTGTGCTTCGATAAAGGGCGTCGTCAGTAATCCCGTCGCCTATAAGATTCCGGTGCAGAGCGAAATGAGCGATCTCATGCGCGATGCTGAACCGACGACGCACGCGGGCGTGCTTAGAGTTAACGTATATGGCGTAACCGCTCGAACCGCCCCGTTCGTCATCCTTTCGGATCATTGCGGACAGATTGTCTGGCCAGTTTCCTGCCTTATAGACCTTGATACCGAGCGCTTCGGCAATATCAATTGTTTGCACGGGCGCGGACCGCTGGTGAGCGGAGATGATTTGATCGGCGCGGACGATGCCAGCCATCTTATTCTCCTGTCTCTTCTTCGGTCAGTTCAACAATCTGTTCAGGTTCGATGGGAGCCTGCGTGCCGCCATCCGTTCTTGGCATGTTCTGCATATGGAGCGCAATCGCAGCGGTTGCAACCTCATCGGCCTTTGCCGCCGCAATCTTGCGCGCCATCTCCTCCGCGCCAGCCTTGACGGCCTGATAGCCAACGAAGCCCATAACGGCCAGCACTATCCCTGCCACAGCAATAATCAGGCTGAGTATGTCTAGCTGGATCGAAATCACATCGATACCGCTCGACAAAACGCTGCCATTCGCGGTCGGGATGAAGGGACTGGATCGCCATGCCGTCCAAAACAACACGGACATGAAGACCATAAAGACGAGCGCAACGATACCCAACGCGCGCCAGAACCAATCCCACATGCGCCGTCCCCCTGTGCCAAGCTACAATCTTATGGAATCAGCCTCAACCGAATTGGTCCGCGAAGACCACCATATACATCAAGGAATTACGGTTACCGTGAACTTAACTCGTCCCTTTTGGCCTGCGTTTTAGCTTCGGGTCGCGACCGACAGTCGCCCAGACGCGTTCCAGAAAAGCTTCATGACCTCGCGCCCTGCCGACCGTCTCCACACGTCACAAGGCTTGGGACGGTGATCGCGCACGCCGCTAATGCACCCTCACGGCTGGACGATCGGCTAACGGGACCTCACTCCTCGACAGGCGCATCCGGTCCGTTCTTCAAAACCGACTCGATCGCGTTCTTCGCGCTGGCCTTGCTCTTGTAGCCTTCGGTCCAGAATATCACTTCGTCATTATATTTGAACTTGGCGACATATTCGCCCGCCTTGTTCTGCTCGATCACGAATTTGTGCGCCATGGCTGGTCCCCCAATGGTGGCTTCGACGGGGCGGAGACTATCACCGCATGCGTAACGATCAACGCGCAAATCGCTCTGGGCCGTAAGCGTCGAGGTCGAGGTGGGCGATGCGCGGGTCGGGGGCGGTGCCGGTGACCAGCGCGGCGCCGACCAGCGCCGCCGCCGGCGCGGTCTGGATGCCGAAGCCGCCCTGCCCCGCGAACCAGAAGAAGCCCGGCACCCCGGGATCGAAGCCATAGACGGGCAGCCGGTCGGGCGCGAAGCTGCGAAGCCCCGCCCATTTGCGCTCGACCGCCTCGACGCGCCAGTCGACCGCAGCCTCGAACCGCGCGATCGCCTCCGCCACGCCCAGCTCGTCGGCGGCGACATCGCCCGGCCGGTCGGGCACTTCGTCATGCGGGCTGAGCCAGACGCGGCCGTCCCCGCCAGCGGGCTTGAAGTAGAAGCCGCCGCCGATGTCGAGCACCAGCGGCAGATCGGCGGGCGCGCGCGGATCGGTGCGGAGCTGCACCACAGTCCGCCGCAACGGCGCGATGCCGATGGGCGCGACTCCGCACAGCGCCGCGACCTCGTCCGCCCAGGCACCGGCGGCATTGACGAGCATGTCGCAGCGCAGCTCCCCCGCGCCGGTGTCGAGCCGCCACGCCCCGCCCTGCCGCTCGGCACCGACCAGCGGCGCGGCGCAGCGCAAGTCCCCGCCCCGCCGCAGGAACAGCGCGCGATAGGCCGCGAGCAGCGCCGCCGCGTCGACATCGCAGCAGCTCGGCTCCTCGACCGCGACGGTCCAGTCCGGCCGCAAGCCCGGCACGCGCGCCGCCATCGCCTCGCGGTCGAGGAGCTGCATCGCGACGCCCTGCCCGCCGAACAGCCGCGCCATTTCGCGCGCGGCCCCGGCCTGCACCGCGCCGCCGATATGAAGCGCGCCGCGCGGGTGAAGAAAGCCCTCCGCCGACAGCTCCGGGTCGGGCGCGGCGAGCATCGGGCCGGATATGGTGGTGAGCGGCTGCACCCCCGGCCCGCCATAGCTTTCGGTCCAGAAGGCGACCGACCGCCCGGTGGCATGATAGCCCGGGGCCGCTTCCGCCTCGATCACCAGCACGCGCGCGTGCGCGGCAAGCTGCGCGGCAAGGCTGAGGCCCGCCATGCCCGCACCGACGACGACGATGTCGAAGCGCTCAGTCAAGACGGGACGTGCGGGGGCGGGGGCTCGGCATGGCGCGATGGTTACGATTTGGAAAGCCTGCCGGTCTAGACCTGCCGGTGTCATGGCCGACAATTTTCTGTCCGTCGCCCTTCTGGGCGTTCTTGCCGCGCTGCTCGTCACCGCGGCGGTGACCGATATCCGCTCGCGGATCATCTCCAACCGGCTCAACGCGGCCATCGCATTGCTCGCGCCGCTCTACTGGCTGAGCCTGGGCATGGCGCCCTGGCCCGACATGGCGCTGCAACTGGCGCTCGGCGGCGCGGTGCTGATGCTGTTCGCGGGCCTGTTCGCGCTCGGCATGATGGGCGGCGGCGACGTCAAGATGCTGGCGGCGATCGCGCTGTGGCTGCCGCTTGGTGGCATGGCCCGGATGCTGGTGCTGATGGCGCTGATCGGCGGGGTCGTGACGGTCGTGGCGGTGGCGCATCACCGGCTCTCGCGACGCATCGGCCGGGCGGAGATTCCCTATGGGGTGGCGATCGCGCTGGCGGGGCTGTCGGTCATCGGTGAACGCTATTTTAACCCTTTTACGTAAGACATCGGACAACCGGGGTCCTGTGCCCGGCGGATGAGGGACGTTGTTGTCATGGAACCCAAGAAGCTGATCTTGCTGGCAGGCGCGCTGATCGTCGCGGTCGCGACCGCGCTGCTGGCGCGGTCGATCTTCGCCGGCGCACCCGCGCCGCAAGTCAACGCCGCAGCGATTCCCGATCAGACGCAGCTTCCCAAGGTGCTCGTCGCGACGTCGCAGCTTCCCGTCGGCACGATCATCGGTGCCGAGCACATGCGCTATCAGCCCTGGCCCAAGGAGCTGATCGAGGACGCCTATTTCATCGAGGGCAAGGCGGACCAGAACCAGTTGATGGGCAGCGTGGTCCGCACGGCCGTCTCGGCCGGGCAGCCGGTCACGCAGGGCGCGCTGATCCAGCCGGGCGACCGCGGCTTCCTGGCGGCGGCGCTCGCTCCGGGCATGCGCGCGGTGACGGTGCCGGTGTCGGTGCAGACGAGCGTCGCCGGCTTCATCTTTCCCGGCGACCGGGTCGACGTCATGCTGACGCAGAGCGTCGCCGGCGGCGGCGACGGCGCGCCGCTCAAGGTGTCGGAGACGATCCTGTCCAACCTGCGCGTGCTCGCCACCGACCAGCGTACCAACGCGCTGGGCGAGGACGGCAAGCCCGTGGTCCGGACCTATTCCAACGTCACGCTCGAAGTGACGCCGCGCATGGCGGAGAAGATCGCCGTGGCGCAGACGCTGGGTTCGATCTCGCTCTCGCTTCGCGCCATGACGAGCACCAACGGCGATCTCGAGGCCGCACTGGCCAATGGCGACATCGACGCGCCTAAATCCGGCGATCCTGCGGCTGAAAAGGCCATGATCGCCGCGCTCAACGCCCGCCCCATCGACCGTGGCCAGACATTCTCGACCGGCGGCGACGTTTCCAAATTCCAGCGGCGCACCGTGCCCGGCAAGCCCGTCGACCCGGCACAGGCCGCCGCGGCGGGCATGACCGCCATTCCCACCGTCAAGGTGGCGCGCGGCACGGCGGTGACGCCGGTTCTCCTGGGGGACAAGAAGCAATGATTTCCATCAGCATCAGCGGCACCGCGCGCCGCCTGCGAACCGGCTCGGCCATACTGCTGATCCTCGCTGCAGCCGTTCCATCGGCCACGACCGCCGCTCCGTCGCCGCAGATCGGCAAGGTCGACGACGGCGTCATTCAGATGTCGGCGGGGACCAGCCGCGTCGTCAACCTGTCGGCCGTCATGTCGGATGTGGTGATCGCCGATCCCGCTGTGGTCGACGTGCATGTGCGCTCGCAGCGGCAGCTCTACCTGATCGCCAAGGGCACCGGACAGACCGACGTGTCGGTGACGACCGCAGGTGGCAAGGTCATCTACCGCGCGACCGTCAGGGTGAACAATAATCTGACCAGCATCGACCAGATGCTGCGGCTGGCCATGCCCGAATCGGAAATCGTGGTCAGCACCATGAACAAGATGGTGCTGCTGACGGGTACCGTCGCCGCGCCCGAGGATGCGGCGGAGGCGGAGCGGCTCGTTTCCGCCTATGTCGGCGAAGGGACTCAGGTGGTCAGCCGCCTGCGCACCGCGACTCCGTTGACCGTCAACCTGCAGGTGCGGATCGCGGAGGTCAGCAAGACGCTGACCAAGACGCTGGGCTTCAACCTCGCCACCGCCGACCTGACCGGCGGGTTCAAGTTCGGCATTGGCCAGGGTCGCGGCTTCATCAACGATGTCTGGACGATCGGTGGTCCGCTGGGCGTCGGCCAGGGTCTGAAGCCCATCACCGACGGCGCGGGCAAAATCATCGGATCGGGCGTGACGTCGATCGACTCCGGCAGCACAATCGCGGCCGACACCAATCTGCTCGGCCTCAACATCCTCGCCGCGCTCGACCTCGCCGAGAACCAGGGTCTGGCCGCCACGCTGGCCAGCCCCAACCTCACCGCGCTGTCGGGCGAGACCGCCAGCTTCCTGGCGGGCGGCGAAATCCCGATCCCGCTGTCCACGGGGCTTGGCGAGGTCTCGGTCGAATACAAGCAATATGGCGTCAGCCTGGCCTTCACCCCGACCGTCCTCGCCGACGGGCGCATTTCGATGCGCGTCCGTCCCGAAGTGTCGCAGCTCGACGAATCCTCGGGCGTCCGGCTGAACAACCTGTCGGTGCCCGGCATCGCGACCCGCCGCGCCGAGACCACCGTCGAACTGGGATCGGGCCAGAGCTTCATGATCGGCGGGCTGATGACGGCGAACACCGGCAACAGCATGCAGAAGACGCCGTTCCTGGGCGACCTTCCGGTGCTCGGCAATCTGTTCAAATCGTCGAGCTTCCAGCGCCGCGAGACTGAACTGGTCATCGTGGTGACGCCTTATCTGGTGCGGCCGGTCAACGCGCGCGACATCAGGCTGCCGACCGACGGCTATCGCAACGCCAATGACGCGCAGCGCTATCTCGGCGCGCAGATGCACGACGGCAAATCCGGCCAGCAGGGTGCCGCGCCGGTGATGGCACCGCCGGTGACCGTGCCTCCGGGTGAGGTCAAGCCGTCCGACCGCGCCGCCCGCAAACCGTCCAAGGGCGCCGCCGCGCCCGGCTTCAGCTTCTGATGCCAGCGAAGGATACAGCCATGCACTCGTCCAAAGCTCTCCTGTCCCTCGCATCAGCCGGCACGCTGCTGGCGCTCGCCGCGATCGCTCCGGCCACGGCCAAGCCGACCAACCGCAGCCTCGAATCGGTGAACCAGCCGGTCGTGCAGCGCACCGATTATGTCTTCGACGTGACGCCTGACGGTGCCGGTGGGCTCTCGGAGGGTGAACAGGCGCGGCTGCTCGACTGGTTCGACGCCATCGCCCTCGACTATGGCGACCGGGTCGCGGTCGCCGACGGCGGCTATGGGAGCGGTGCCGTCGCCGACGCTGTGGCACGGCTCGTCAACCGCTACGGCCTCCTTCTCGCCGACCGCGCGCCCGTCTCGGCGGGCGTGTCGCCCGCAGGCGGCCCGCGTGTCGTCGTCAGCCGCGCAAGCGCGACCGTTCCCGGCTGCCCCGACTGGCAGGGCAGCTACGAAGGCGATTTCCAGGGCGGCGCGACTTTCAATTATGGCTGCGCCACCAACGGCAACCTCGCCGCGATGATCGCCGATCCCGAGGATCTGGTTCAGGGTCGCGGCAGCCGCACCGACCTTCGCACCGCGCGCAGCAATCGCGCGATCAACGCCTTTACCAAGGCTGCCCCGACGGGCGGCGGCGGCAACACCCTTGGCGGGCAATGAGGAGGCCATAGGATGAACGCGCCCTGGAAACCCCTCGACGGCACCAACCGCGACCCGTTCCACGCCTATGTCAGCGACAGCCACAGCCTGGAGGTCGTCCGCTCGGTGCTTTCGGACATGGGCTGGCCGGTCGAGAAGGCGCATTCGGGCGGACTGCGCAACGCGGTCCAGTCACTGTCGATCGCCGCCAGTCCCAGCATCCTGTTCGTCGACCTGTCCGAATCGGGCGACCCGCTGAACGACATCAACAGCCTGGCAGAGGTCTGCGAGCCCGGCACGATCGTGGTCGCCAGCGGCCAGGTCAACGACGTGCGACTCTATCGCGACCTGATCGCGAGCGGCATCCAGGATTATCTGCTCAAGCCGCTGAACCCCGATCATGTCCGCGACGCGATCGCCTCGGCGCAGGCGGCCTTCCTTGCGCCCAAGGCCGAAGCGCAGGCCGACCATCCGAGGCTGTCGGTGGCGGTGCTGGGCGTTCGCGGGGGTGTGGGCGCGAGCACGGTCGCGACTTCGCTCGCCTGGTATCTCAGCGACCGCGAGAAGCGGATGACCTCGCTGCTCGACCTCGACGTGCATTTCGGGACCGGCGCGCTGGCGCTGGACCTTGAACCGGGACGCGGGCTGACCGATGCCGTCGAGAATCCGGGCCGGATCGACGGGCTGTTCATCGAGCGCGCGACCGTTCGCGCGAGCGATATGCTGGCGATCCTCTCTGCCGAAGCGCCGCTCAACCAGCCGGTTCTGACCGATGGCGCAGCCTACCACCATCTGCAGGAGGAACTGCGCGGCGCGTTCGAATGCAACATCGTCGACCTGCCGCGTGCCGTGATGATCGCTCACCCGCATCTGCTCTACGAAGTCAACGCGATAATCCTGGTAACCGAATTCACGCTCGCCGCCGCGCGCGACACCATCCGCATCCTCGCCTGGCTCAAGGGCAACGCACCCAATGCGCGGATCATCACCGTCGCCAACAAATGCCAGGCGGCGGTGCAGGAAATCTCGCGCCGCGATTTCGAGCAGTCGATCGAGCGCAAGATCGACCTTCTCATCCCCTATGACGCCAAGGTCGCCAGCCAGGCCGCGAAGCTGGGCAAGGCGGTGAGCGACGCCGGCCGTTCCAGCAAGCTCGGCCAGGCGCTGGCGCAGATCGGCACGATGGTCCTCGCCGCAGGAGAAGCCGCCGAGGCCGAAGCGCCGCCCGTCGGCAAAGCCAAGGGGAAAGCCAAGGCCAGGGAGGCATCGCCGGCAAGCAAGCCGCTGCTCGGACGCATCGCCGACCTCAAGTCGCTGCTGCCACGCAAGACGGCCAACGGGAAAAAGTCCGCTTCGCCCGACACCGACGCGGACGGCTGAACCATGGCGCGCCGTCGTCCCCACCATCGATCACGAGCGAACGGCTGAACGATGGATGGCAAGCTGATCCTTCTTGGCGTGCTCGTCCTGACGCTGTTCGGGCTGCTCGCCCTGCTGCTGAGCGGCCCGTCAGCGGCGCGCGGCGGCGCGCGGCGTCTGGCGGACATTCAGTCGCGGCATGGCGTTTCGCAGTCGGCCGCGGTCGAGGCGCGGATGCGGCGCGCGATCTCCAGCCGCACCATCGAACCGAACAAATTGCTCGTGTCGATCATTCCCGACCCCGAAAAGCTGGCCAAGCGGATCGCAATGACCGGGCGCAAGTGGACGCTGAGCCGGTATATGAGCGTCTGCGGGGGGCTGGCGATCGTTGTGCTTCTAATCATGCAGCTTCGCGGATTTTCGCTGCTCTCCTCGCTGCTGACCGCCAGCGCCGTCGGGCTGGGCGTGCCGCACATGGCGATCAGCCGCATGATCGCCAAGCGGATCAACAAGTTCACCGTCAGCTTCCCCGACGCGCTCGACCTGCTCGTCCGTGGCCTGCGCTCTGGCCTGCCGGTCAGCGAGACGATGGGCGTGATCGCGCGCGAGATTCCCGGCCCGGTGGGTGAGGAGTTCAAGCTGATCACCGAGCGTGTCAAGATCGGCAAGTCGCTGGAGCAGTCGATGCTCGAAACCGCCGACCGGCTGGGCACCGCCGAGTTCAAATTCTTTTGCATTACCCTGGCGATCCAGCGCGAGACGGGCGGCAACCTCGCGGAAACGCTGGCCAATCTGGCGGGCGTCCTTCGCCAGCGCGCGCAGATGAAGCTCAAGATCCGCGCGATGTCGTCCGAATCCAAGGCGTCGGCCTACATCATCGGGTCGCTGCCGTTCCTGGTGTTCGGCCTGATTTGCTGGATCAACTTCGAATATATGATGCCCTTCTTCACGCCCGATCCCAAGGGCCTGTTCGGCCTGGGGCTGATGCAGCTCGTTGGCATCGGCGGCTTCTGCTGGATGGGCATCGGCGCCTTCATCATGGCGCAGATGGTCAATTTCGAGATCTGACGGGGGCGCTGCAATCATGACCCCAACTCCCCCCGCCGGTGGCACGCTGATGGGCCTTAGCGCCGCCGATCTCGGCACATTGCTGGCTGGACTTGCAACGCTGGCGGTGCTCGTGGCGCTGTACAGCGTCACGACCGTCCGCGATCCCATGGCCAAGCGGGTCAAGGCGCTCAACAGTCGACGCGAACAGCTCAAGGCGGGCATCACCGCGTCGACCGCCAAGCGGCGTACCAAGATCGTTCACCAGAACGCCACCACCGACCGCATGCGCAACCTGCTCCACGGGCTGAAAGTCCTTCAGGACGACCAGCTCAAGCAAGCGCAGATCAAACTGGCGCAAGCCGGCATCCGGTCGAAGGACTGGGCAATCGCGGTGATCTTCGGTCGTCTGGTCCTGCCCATCGTGATCGGCGGGATCGCGGCGTTCATTCTCTACGGCACCGACATGTTTCCCGACCTGAGCGGCCTCAAGCGGTTCGGCGGGTTCGCCGGCGCGCTGCTGCTGGCGTACAAGGGTCCCGACATCTACGTCGAGAACCTGGTGACCAAGCGCACCGACGCCATCCGCAAGGGTGTCCCCGACGCGCTCGACCTGCTCGTCATCTGTGCCGAGGCGGGCCTGACCGTCGACGCAGCGTTCGGGCGAGTCGCCAAGGAGCTGAGCCACGCCTATCCGGAGCTGGGCGAGGAGTTCCACCTCACCTCGATCGAGCTCAGCTTCCTGACCGAACGGCGCATGGCGTTCGAGAATCTTGCCGGGCGCGTCCGACTCGACCAGCTCAAGGGCGTGGTGACGACGATGATCCAGACCGAGAAATACGGCACCCCGCTGGCATCGGCGTTGCGCACCCTATCCGCCGAGTTCCGTCACGAGCGCATGATGCGCGCCGAGGAAAAGGCGGCGCGGCTGCCGGCGATCATGACCGTGCCACTGATCCTGTTCATCCTGCCGACGCTGTTCGTCGTCATCCTCGGCCCGGCGGCCTGCTCGATCAGCGAAGCCTTCTAGATCCTTTTCAACAGAGCCTGATTGACAGGCGGGCTTGTTTTTCGCGCGTGCAGCATTAGGGAGCGCCGAGGCAGTCCAACGCCCGCGGAGCAGACAGCATGCAAGCGCCGACCTCAAGCCTGACACCCGTGATACTGTCGGGCGGATCGGGGACTCGCCTTTGGCCCATGTCCACCCCCCAGAGGCCCAAGCAGTTCCTCCCCCTCGCGTCGGAGGACAGCATGCTGCAGGCGACGCTCGCCCGCACCTCTGGCCTTGCGGACTGTGGCAGGCCGTTGATCGTGGCAAGCACCGCCCATACCGATCTGGTTTCGGAACAGGCTGGCGACGCCGTCGTGATCCTCGAACCCTGCGCGCGCAACACCGCCCCGGCCATCGCGCTCGCCGCGCTCGTCGCCGAGAAGGATGACGCCGTCCTGCTGGTGATGCCGAGCGACCATGTGATTGCCGACCTGCCCGCCTTCCACGAAGCCATCGCACGGGCGCGGCCGATGGCGGAAACAGGCTGGCTCGTCACGCTGGGCATCCGGCCCGACAAGCCGGAGACGGGCTATGGCTATATCGCGCTCGGCGACCCCATCGTCGACGGCGTCCACCGCGTGGCGCGCTTCGTCGAAAAGCCCGACCGCGCGCGTGCCGAACAGATGGTGGCGAGCGGGGATCATCTCTGGAATGCCGGCATCTTCCTGTTCCGCGCGCGGGTCTATCTCGGCGCTCTCGAACGCTTCGAGCCCGAGATGCTGGCGGCGGCGCGCGCTGCTTTCGCCGGTCAGGCCCTGGACGACACGCACCTGACTCCCGACCGCGCCGCCTTCGAGGAATGCCCGCCGAACAGCATCGACTATGCCGTCATGGAACGCGCCGACCGCGTCGCATGCGTCCCTGTCGAGATGGGCTGGTCGGACCTCGGAAGCTGGGACGCGCTCCACGAGATTTCCCAGCGCGACGACGCCGACAATTCCGCGTCCGACACCGTCACGCTGATCGACAGCCGCAACAGCCTGGTCCGGAGCGACGGCGTCCATGTGACGCTGGTGGGCGTCGACGACCTGATCGTCGTCGCGAGCGGCAATGAGGTGATGATCGTGCCGCGCGGCAAGTCGCAGCTTGTGAAACAGGCCGCAGAGGCCGCGCAGAAGCGTCGCTGACATGGGCGGGCCGCGCACGGTTCACTGGGTGACGGCTGCGGTCCTGCTTGTGCTGGCGATGACGCTGACGCCGATCGCCGCCAGAATCCTCTGACCCGGAATCCCCTGACAAAGCATGCCCTCCTCGCCCATATGGGGGCGATGCACGAAGCGCGACTCCTGACCGCGCCCGAACGCGATCTTGTCGCATCGATGTTCGGCACCGCCATCGACACCGACGCGGTGACGGTGCGGCGCGCCCGCTGGTGGCCGTTCCAGCCGCGCGGCGTGGTCATGGCGCCGATGGGCCACCTCCATTTCCATCCAGACGATCCCGGCTATCGTTCCTGCTTCGGGTGCAGCGACCTGCAGTATCAGGCCTTTTTCCTCCACGAGATGACTCACGTCTGGCAAAGCCAGACGCACGGGCGCTGGTATCTGCCGCTGATGCGCCATCCCTTTTGCCGATACCGTTACGACGTCGTTCCGGGCCGCCCGTTCGAGCGCTATGGGCTGGAGCAGCAGGCGGAGATCGTCCGGCATGTCCATCTGTTGCGCCATGGCACGGCGGTCGCCGGCAAGCCGCCGCTTTCGGCGCTCCAGGCGATCCTGCCTTTCGCTCCGGCCTGAAAGCCGACGAGCCGGGGAACTGTCCCGGCCCCCGCGCGCTCCCATCGGCATGGCTTCACCCTGTACGGAGGAAAAGACATGCCCATCAGCCAATCGCTCGAAGGCCGCAAGATCCTGATCGTCGCTACCCACGGATATGAGCAGTCCGAACTCACCGAACCGAGGCGCCAGCTCAGCGAGGCCGGGGCCGACGTGAGCGTGGCTAGCCTTGAGCACGGCGAAATTCGCGGCTGGGACAAAAAGGACTGGGGCGACAGCGTCACGGTCGATGCGCTGGTGGACGATGTCAGCGCCGAGGCGTTCGACGCCATCGTCCTGCCCGGCGGTCAGATCAACCCCGACCTGCTGCGCGTCGAGCACAAGGTGCTGGCGCTGATCCGCGCGTTCAACGATGCGGACAAGCCCGTCGCCGCCATCTGTCATGCACCGTGGCTGCTGATCGAGGCCGACCTGATCCGGGGCCGACGCGCGACCGGCTACCCTTCGATCCGCACCGACATGGCCAATGCCGGAGCGGAGGTGGTCGACGAGCAGGTAGTCGTCGACGGCAACCTCATCACCAGCCGCAATCCCGGCGACCTCGACGCCTTTTGCGCCCGGATCGCCGAAATGGTGAGCGAGCGGGCACCCGTCGCGGCCTGATGTTCGGCGCGGGCGACCTCGGCGATGCGCTGCTCGGTGGCCTGCTGCTCAGCGTCCTTGCCGTCGCCTGGGTCATCCTGCTGATCCGCTTCATCGGACTGCGTTCGCTGTCGAAGATGACGAGCTATGATTTCGTCATCACCCTCGCCACCGGGTCGCTGGTGGCGCAGGCGGCGGGCGCGGACGGGTGGGGCGGCTATCTGCAGGCGCTGACAGCGATCGGCGCGCTGATGATGTTGCAGGCCGGACTGGAATTGGCGCGCCGACGGGGCGACCGGATCGGCGCGATCATCACCAACGAGCCCGTGCTGCTGGCACGCGACGGGCGGTTCATCGACCGCGCGATGCGGCGGACGCGAACCACCCGCGCGGAGGTGTTCGCCCATCTGCGAACGCGCGGCATCGCCGACATGGCGGGCGTCTCGGCCGTGATCCTGGAGACGACCGGCGATCTGTCCGTTCTGACGAGCGATCCCGGCCGCCGGACAATGGCGGACGTCCAGCGTCTTTGATCGTCTCCGGCTATTCGACTGTCACGCTCTTGGCGAGATTGCGCGGCTGATCGACATCGGTGCCCTTCGCCACCGCGACATGATAGGCGAGGAGCTGCACCGGAATCGCATAGACGAGCGGCGCGATCAGCGGATGGACGCGCGGCATGGCGATGGTGGCAAGGCAGCCCTCGCCCGCCGCCGCGACGCCTTCCGCATCGGAGATCAGCACGACCTTGCCGCCGCGCGCCTTGACCTCGGCCATGTTGCTGACCGTCTTGTCGAACAGCGGTCCCGACGGTGCGATCACGATCACCGGCACGGCATCGTCGATCAGCGCGATGGGGCCGTGCTTCATCTCGCCGGCGGCATAGCCCTCGGCATGGATATAGCTGATTTCCTTGAGCTTCAGCGCCCCTTCGAGCGCCAGCGGATAGTCGGTGCCGCGCCCCAGATACAGGACATCACGCGCCCCGGCGATCAGATGCGCCATGCTCTCGATCATGCCGTCATGCGCCAGCGCGGCGTTGATGGCCGCCGGTGCCTCCGCTAGGTGCCGGACGATCTCGCGCTCCTCGTCGGGCGTCATGCGCCCCTTGGCGCGCGACAGGTTCGCGGCGAGCGCCGCAAGCACCGCAAGCTGGCAGGTGAACGCCTTGGTCGATGCGACGCCGATCTCCGGCCCCGCATGCGTCGGAAGCAGCAGGTCCGCCTCGCGCGCCATGGTGCTGGTGGGGACGTTGACGACGACAGCGATCTTCTGTCCCTCGGCGCGCGCATGGCGGAGCGCCGCGAGCGTGTCAGCGGTCTCGCCCGACTGGCTGATGAAGAGGGCAAGCCCGCCATCCTCCATCACCGGCGCGCGGTAGCGGAACTCAGACGCGACATCGAGGTCGACCGGAACGCGGGCGAACTGCTCGAACCAATATTTGGCGACCATGCCGGCATAGAAGCTGGTACCGCAGGCGACGATCGTCACCCGGCGGATCGCCGCCAGGTCGAACTCGGGCACAGGCAGCGTCACCCGCTCCTCCATCCGCTGGAGATAGGAGCGCAGCGTCTGCGCAACGACGACCGGCTGCTCGTAAATCTCCTTCTGCATGAAGTGGCGGTGATTGCCCTTGTCGATCATCGCGCCCGACACGCCCGACAGCGTCACCGGCCGCTCGACCGGGTTGTTGTCGCGGTCGAAGATGCGCGCGCCGCCGCCGTCGACGACGACCCAGTCGCCCTCCTCAAGATAGGCGATCCGCTGGGTCAGCGGTGCCAGTGCGAGCGCGTCGGAGCCGAGATAGGTCTCGCCCTCGCCATAGCCCACCACCAGCGGCGAGCCGAGCCGCGCGCCGATGACGATGTCGGGTCGGTCGCGGAACAGGATCGCCAGCGCGAACGCGCCGTGGAGGCGCGGCAGCACCGCCTTGACCGCATCCTCGGGTGACAGGCCAGCCTCAACCTGCTCGCTGATCAGATGCGCGACGACCTCGCTGTCGGTCTCGCTCGCGAAGCTGCGACCGCGCGCGGTCAGTTCTTCGCGCAGCGGACGAAAGTTCTCGATGATGCCGTTGTGGACCAGCGCGACATGATCGGTCGCATGCGGATGCGCATTGTTGGTGGTGGGAGCGCCGTGCGTAGCCCAGCGGGTATGCGCGATCCCCGTGGTGCCCGGCAGCGGCTCTGCCGCCAGCACGCGCGCCAGATTGCCAAGCTTGCCTTCCGCCCGCCGCCGGTCGATCGCCCCGCCATGCACGGTGGCGATCCCCGCCGAGTCATAGCCGCGATATTCGAGCCGCTTCAGCCCGTCGAGCAGCCGGTCGGCGACATCCTCTCGCCCCACGATTCCGATGATGCCGCACATGAGGCTGTCTTCTCCGCTTCAAAGAACATATGGCACACGAATGCCCGGCATCTGGGAAGGAAAGTCCCTGATGTTGCGGGTAACGAGAATGCGCCCCCGCAACATGGCCGTAGCAAGAATTATGGCATCGGGTGATTTCAGCCTGGCACGATTGCGTCTGAGGCCGGCTGCCCGCTCGGCGATCTCCGCATCGACCTCGTCGATGCCAAAGCCCGAGAGCAAGACTTGGGTGCGTCGCAGCGCCTCGTCAGTACCCTTCGACATGACTTCCAGCCATACCATTCTGCTGATCCACGGGCGCGCGCCTTCGCGAGTCGCGCGACGTATCTCGGCACGGGCCGGATCGTATCCCGCCAGCGCATCGATCACGATGTTGGAATCGAAAGAATAGCCGCTCACCGTATTCAGAGCGCTTTCGGCGCAGGGTAGCGTCCGGCGCGCATATCAAGATAGAGTTGTCGCTGGCGATCGTCTTCTTCATCGAACAGGTCCGGAAACTCCGCTTTCACCTCTTCGTAATCATCGTCCCAAGGCCGTGTCGATCGCGCGCGCTCGCGCCGCTGCCACTCGACCGCGTCACCAACATCCACCTTGTCCTTCCAGGCTCCAAACCCCACATCAAGCCAGTCTTTCGGTGCCTCGGCGCGATAGAGGCTTACCGCTTCCCGCAGGACAGCGGCACGCGACTTGCCCTGCTCTGCGGCTACGCGGTCCAGCCAGCGGATATCATCATCAGGCAAGTCAGCTAGAATACGAGACATGTGATACCGATATCATATCGCGATATCATTTCAACCCTTGGCGAAGCGTGCCCGCATCTTCTCACGGAATCGCGCGGCCCAGCCGGGCTTTTCCTGCTGCTCCGGCCGGACGAGGCACAGAGCATCGGCGGCCACGTCCTTGGTCACGACACTGCCCGCCGCGACGATTGCGCCGTCGCCGATGCGCACCGGCGCGACGAGCGCGCTGTTCGAGCCGATGAACGCGCCCGCGCCGATCTCCGTCCTGTACTTGCCGAAGCCGTCGTAATTGCAGGTGATCGTCCCCGCGCCGATGTTGGCAGCCGCGCCTACCCCGGCGTCGCCGATATAGCTCAGATGATTGGCCTTTGCGCCGCGTGCGAGCGAGGCGTTCTTGATCTCGACGAAATTGCCGACATGCGCGTCTTCGCCGATGTCGGCTCCGGGGCGCAGGCGGGCATAGGGGCCGACGATCGCGCCAGGACGGACGGTCGCCCCCTCGAGATGCGAGAAGGCCCGGATACGCGCGCCCTCCGCCACTGTGACTCCGGGACCGAACACGACATGCGGCTCGACCACCACGTCGCGGGCGAGCGCGGTGTCATGGCTGAAGAACACCGTGTCGGGCGCCATCAGCGTCACGCCGTCGATCATCGCCTGGTCGCGCCGCAGCGCCTGCCATTCGTTCTCCAGCCGCGCCAGCTCGACGCGGCTGTTGACCCCCGCCACCTCGACGGGATCGACAACCTCGATCACCGCGCTCGGCTGGCCGGGCAGCATGACGATGTCGGGCAGATAATATTCGCCCGCCGCATTGTCGTTGCCGATCGCGTCGAGCAGCGGGAACAGCTCGGGCGAGCGCACCGCCATCAGCCCCGAATTGCACAGCGTCACGGCGCGCTCCGCCTCGGTCGCGTCCTTATACTCGACCATCTTCTCGATCAGCCCGCGCCCGTCGGCGATGATGCGGCCATAGGCGCCCGGCTGGTCGGGCCGGAAGCCCAGCACCACCGCGCGCGGTTCGTCGCCCGCATCCAGCCGCTCCAGCATCGCCCGCATCGTCGCCGCCGTCACCAGCGGCACGTCGCCATAGAGGATCAGCACGTCGCCCGCGAAACCGTGGAGCGCATCGCGTGCGCAGGCGACGGCATGGCCGGTGCCGAGCTGGCGGTCCTGTACCGCAATGGCGACATTCCGGCCGGCGACCGCCGCCTCGACCTGATCGCGTCCCGCGCCCACGACGACCACGCGCCGCTCGGGGGCCAGCGCCTCGGTCGTGGCGAGCAGGTGGAGCAGCATCGGGCGACCCGCGATCGGGTGGAGCACCTTGTGAAGCGCGGACTTCATGCGCGTGCCCTGCCCTGCGGCAAGGATGACGACGGCAACGGGACGATGGTTCACGGGCGGACTCACGGGGGCCGATCCTTCGTACGAAACGACAGACATGCGCGCCGCCTTGCCACGGAGCGCTTGCGAGTTCCACCATCGTCGGGGCATGGGCAGCGCATGGCCCGCTTTGACATCATCGGATTCGACCTCGACGGCACGCTGCTCGACACGAGCGGCGACCTGGCGCACGCGCTCAACCACGCGCTGGGAACGGTGGGGCGCGATCCGCTGCCCGTCGAGCGCGTTCAGACGATGGTGGGGCGTGGCGCGCGGGTGATGCTGACGCGGGCGCTCGACGCCACCGGTGGCGCGGAGCCGGAGCTGATCGACCGGCTCTTCCCCGTGATGATCGACCGCTATGCGGAGCATATCGCAGAGCTGACGCGGCCCTATCCGGGGCTGGTCGATGCACTTGACACTCTGGCCGAACGGGGCCTGCGGCTGGCGGTATGCACCAACAAGATCGAGCGGCTGGCGCGCAAGGTGCTGGCGGAGGTCGGCCTTGCGGACCGCTTCGTGGCCGTGATCGGCGGCGACACGACCGGCCGGCTCAAGCCCGACCCGACGCCGCTTCACGCAATGATCGAAGCGGCGGGCGGCGGCACGACGCTGTTCGTCGGCGACAGCGACAACGACATCAATGCGGCGAAGGCAGCGGGCGTGCCCAGCGTCGCGGTCAGCTTTGGTTATGTCGCAGGCGATCCCGCCGATCTGGGCGCCGATGCGGTCATCGCGGGTTTCGACGCGCTGGTGCCGCTGATCGACCGGTGGCAGGCTGAATAGTGCGGACGAAGCCCGGCGTCTGCGCGCGCAAGCGGCGCTATGCCAGCGCGGCAGAGGCCGAACGCGTGGCGCTTGCGGCGCAGGTGACGCTCAGGGTCTATCTTTGCGAGCTGTGCCGCGACTGGCATCTGACCAGCCGGACCAAGGGGATGCGTATCCCTGCCCCTGTACGTCATCCCAGCGAAGGCTGGGATCGGGATCGGCAGGGTTGAACCCTTGCTGCACGAGATCCCAGCCTTCGCTGGGATGACGTGACCGATGCGCCCGCATCACCCGACCGGTCGATACCCCTTGCGCCATTTGGTCCACAGGTGCCGCGCAAGCATCATTGGCGGCATGCGAAGCAAGTGCGAGCGGACGTAGAAGGCCTGACCCAGCAGCCGGCGCCCTTCCCGGCCCCAGCCGTCGCGCGACAGCAGCCGGGTCTTGTAGAGAAAGTCGCTGTTCCCCCGGATTCGCCAGCTATCGGGGATGGCTGTGCCGTAGAGATCATGCGCCAGCCGTCCCGCGAGGTGGACGACCGATGCAAGCTGATGCTTCGCCGCCCGCGCGTGAAGCATCGGCCAGAACCCCTCCCGCTCGCCGAACTCGCCGAACAGGCAATGCATGTCCCACAGGTTGCGCAATCCCCCCTCCAGCCCGCCATCGGCCAGCATGTGCGCAGCGGCGTGGCAGATCATGTCCTCCGGCGACAGGACCCGCATGCCGTCCTCCAACGGCACCGCGTCGGCGATCATCGCAGCGGCGTCGGGCGTTGGCCGCGCGGTCAGTGGCAGGATCGTGTGGTGCACATCGATCATCCGGTCACGGTCGCGGTGGATCAGCGGCGGCAGCTCGTGCATCCAGCGCCGGTAATAGGCGTCGTCATAGGGATCGGGCTTGACCCATTCCCACCCCGCCGCCAGCAGCCGCGCCTCCACCACGTCCAGCGCGGCGTGCGGCACCAGTATGTCGAGGTCGCCGATCGACCGCCCGACGCCCGCCCGCAACCCCGCCGCGACATAGGCGGTCCCTTTGAGGAGGATCAGCGGCACGTCCATCCCCGCCAGCGCGGCCGCCGCGCGGTCCGCCTCCCACAGCGCCTGCCGCCGCTCCGCATCGGCATCGGCGCGCGCATCGGCAAGGATCAGCCGTGCGCGCTCAGGCATCGCCAGACCGTCGAGCCGATGCGCAAGCGTACCGATCAGCCGCTCGCCCCGCGCCGCCGCGAACAGCCGCGTCCAGCCGTCACCGTCGAGCGTCACCGCGCACGACGGATCGCGCAGCACCGCGACCAGGAGCGCCGCGCTCATTCGACCTCGCTCCACAGCGCCTCGACCATCGCCAGCCCGGCAGGCCCGTCGGGATAGTGGATCGCCGCCGCCGGGATAGTGTCGACGAGCCGGGTGAGCGCGCGAAAGCCCGCCTCACCCAGCGCGACATAGTTGGTCGAGGCATGGGTCAGGCGCACGAAGCATTCCGGCGGCGCGACCGGCATCGCCGCTTCCGCGCCGCCGAAGGTCGGAAACAGCAGCAAGGCCGGAGGCGCCGAGTCATCCATCGCGGCGATATGTTCGGGGCGCGGCACCAGATGCCGGATCGCGCCCTTCGGCGTCGCGGCGAGCAGCGGCCCCATGCGCGCGCCGCCGACGACCGCCTCCATCGCGCCGATCGCCGCATTCTTGAGGCTGACGAGGCGCGGAAAGGGCGCGATGCGTCCATCGGCCAGATCGACCAGCGCGAACTCGTCGCTCAGCAGCCGCCAGCCATTCTCCGCCAGCAGCGCCGCGAGCGTCGACTTGCCGCTGCCCGATTCGCCGCTCATCAGCAGCACGCGGCCGTCCTTCTCCACCGCCGAGGCGTGGAGCAGCAGATGCCGCCGCCAGCCGAGCGCCATTTGCAGGTTCATGCCCATTTCCGCCGCCAGCAGGCCATGCTCCAATGCCATGGGCGCGGCATCGGCGAGCGCATGGTCGCCCGAGATCAGGATCGAAGGCCTGATCCAGCGCCGCCACGGCCGCACCGGCAGCAGGCGCACGGTAAAATCGGCAGGCTCCGCGCTGTCCTGCGGATAGCCCGCATAAAGCCGCCGGAGCTGCTCGACGGGCTGGAGCCAGGCCGAGCCGATGCGGAACGCCGCCGGCCCGACGCGCAGCCGCATCGCGTGCCTCACGTCACCTCCACGCGGATCAGGCCGAGCGCCGCCAGTTCCTCCAGTCGCGCCTCGACCAGCGCCTCGGCACTCTCGCCGCCCTCGGTCGAGAGATCGAAGCGTTCGCCGAGATAGGCGGCGACGCCAGCCGCCTCCGCCGCGCCGATGGCGTCGAGCGCGCCCAGTATCTGCGGGGCGGGTTCGGTCAGCAGATGTGTGACTCCCGAACGGCGGTGATAGACGAGAGTCACCGGACCCAGCGCATGGGCCAGCCGCGCCTCGATCGGCTCCGGCGCGTAGCGACGCCCGTCGGTCAACGCGGCATTTGCAGCGAGGCGTAGCAGGTGAAGCCGCTGCGGCCATATTGCAGGCGGCGGATATAGTTCAGATACGCCTGGCTCTGGTCATAAGAGGTGCCCGGCAGCGAGCGCCCGCGCAGCGCGTTGCGGACCTCCTCTCCGCGGAAGACGCGCCCGCCCGGATAGGCACCGGGCGTCCCCGCCGGAACCGTGCTTCCGTCGAGGGCAACCGCCTTGCCGCTGTTGGACGGATCGGGCACCGGAATCGTGCAGTTGAGGACCGAAGCCGTCGTCTGCGCCAGCGCGGGGCGGACAGTCATCACCGTCGCGGCACCGGCCGCGCCCAGCATCAGAAGCTGGCGGCGCGAGGGGGCAGCCGCTTCCGGTCCCGCCGGGGGCTGCTTGTCCGGATCGCTGTCGTTTGCCATGCCTGTCTCGCTCCCCGGCTGTCGCACCGGCATATTACCCATCGCAGATCAGCGCAAAATATTCTAGGCGAGCTAACCATGCTGCTTTCCGATCCGGCGCGCATGATCAAGGCCATAGTGGCGGCGGTCCTCGCTTCCTTGCTGGTGTATCTCCTTGCCGACTCGGTCGCGGCGGCGCTGATCGCGCTGGCCGGCGCGGCGGTCGCCTATCGGACAGGCGCTGCGACCGATGACGAGGTCGCGCTTCCGCCGCCCCCTCCCGCCATCCAGCCACCGACGAGTCCGGGCTTCAGCACGGCGGAAATCGACGCGTTGATGGAGGCGCTGCCGGAACCCGCGCTGATCGTGCGGTCGGGCCGCATCGCCCGCGCCAATGCCGCGGCGCTGGCGCTGTTCGGGCAGCATGTCGTCGGGCAGGACGCGCGGCTCGCCATCCGCCATCCCGCCGTGACCGAGTATTTGGTGGGACCGCGCGCGGGCCGCGAAGCCGCGCATATGGAGGTCGTCGGCCTCGGCGCGCCGGATCAGAGCTGGGAGCTGCGGGTCGCGCCGCTATCGGACCAGCTCCAGTTCGTCCTGCTCGCCGACCTGAGCAGCCGCCACGCCGCCGAACGCATGCGCGTCGATTTCGTCGCCAACGCCAGCCACGAGCTGCGCACGCCGCTCGCCGGCATACTCGGCTTCATCGAAACGCTGAGCGACCCCGAAACCGGCTCCGACCAGCCGACGCGCGAGCGATTCCTGTCGATCATGGAAGGTGAGGCACGGCGGATGCAGCGCCTGGTCAGCGACCTCATCTCGCTGTCGCGAGTCGAGGCGGAGAAATATCGACGCCCCGACCAGACGGTGGACCTGGTCGAGGTGATCGAGGAGGCGGTGCATGATTTCCGCCACAGCGGCGATCCCCGCGCGGACGATATCGCGGTCGACATCGACATCGGCTGCCCGGCGGTTCGGGGTGACCGGCCCCAGCTCAGCCAGCTCGTCCACAATCTGGTCAGCAACTCGATGAAATATGGGCGCGCCGGAACCCCGGTGACCGTCCACCTCGGCTGGGACGGCGACGCCACCATCCGCCTGGCGGTGACCGATGAGGGCGAGGGGATCGCTCCCGAGCATCTGCCGCGCCTCACCGAGCGCTTCTATCGGATCGATTCCAGCCGCAGCCGGGCAATGGGCGGCACCGGACTGGGGCTCGCCATCGTCAAGCATATCGTCGAGCGCCATCGCGGGCGGCTCCAGATCGACAGCGTGCCGAAAAAGGGCAGCGTCGTGACGATTACCCTGCCGATGGCGGAGACGACCAGCGGAGCCATAGCGCAGGTCGCACGTTAGAACGTGGTGACGGCGCTGATCGATCCCACCGGAATGGATCAATTTCCGGCGTCGTCATGTAACTGCAATATGCCTGACACAATGCCCTACCGCAGGTGGAGCGGCTGATTCGCTGATCGGCACCGCGACAATCCTGTTGCGCTGCGCTATGGCGAGGGTGAGCGTGTCACGGCACGGACGACAGGATGGAACGGAGGCCGTTATGCTGACCGAACACACCAACAAGGCCATCGACCATGATATCGACGAGCTTCGCGGCCTGATCGCGGAGATGGGCGGGCGCGCCGAGACATCGGTGGCGGAAGCGATGCTCGCGCTGTCACGCCATGACACGAGCCTTGCCGACCAGGTGGTGCGCGGCGACCAGACGATCGACGAACTGGAAGCCCGGGTCGAGAAGCTGGCGATCCAGATCCTGGCGCTGCGCGCGCCGCTCGCCGACGACCTGCGCGAAATCATCGCCGCACTGAAGATCGTCGGCGTGATCGAACGCATCGGCGACTATGGCAAGAACATCGCCAAGCGCGTGCCCCTGTTCAGCTCGCGCGCCAGCAAGGAGCCGCTGGCGCTGTTGCCATCGATGGCGCAGATCGCGCGCGAGATGGTCAAGGAGGCGCTGGACGCCTTTGCCGCGCGCGATGCCGACAAGGCGATCGCGGTCATCGATCGCGACCGCGCGCTCGACGATTTCTACAACAGCGTCTTTCGCACGATGGTCACGTACATGATGGAAAATCCGCGCTCCATTTCGGAGAGCGCGCACGTCCTGTTCATCGCCAAGAACCTGGAGAGGATCGGCGACCACGCGACCAATATCGGCGAGATGGTCTATTATGCCGCGACCGGCGAGCACCCGCCGGAGCGGGAGCGCGGCGGATTGACGATCTGAACCACGCGGTCACAAACAGGGGTAGGGGGAACATAGCCATGGCGCGCGCGAACATGTTGCTGGTCGAGGACGACGTCGCCCTCGCCGAACTGCTTGTCTGGCATTTCAAGCGTGAGGATTTCGAGATCACGCATACGCCGGACGGCGAGGAAGCGCTGATCCTGGCGCAGGAGCGGACGCCGGACATCGTTCTGCTCGACTGGATGGTCGAGAATCTGTCGGGCATCGAGGTCTGCCGGCGGCTTCGGCGCATTTCCGAAACCGCCAACATCCCGATCATCATGCTCACCGCGCGCGGTGAGGAAGAGGACCGGGTGCGCGGGCTGGAAACCGGGGCCGACGATTATGTCACCAAGCCCTTCTCCCCGCGCGAGCTGATCGCGCGGGTGAACGCCGTGCTTCGCCGCGTGCGGCCCGCGCTCGCCGGCGAAGTGCTAACCTTCGCCGACATCGAGATGGACACCGTCGGGCACAAGGTGCGGCGCGGCGGCGACCCGGTTCAGCTCGGCCCCACCGAGTTCCGGCTGCTTCGCCACCTGCTCGAACATCCCGGCTGGGTCTTCTCGCGCGAGCGGCTGCTCGACAGCGTGTGGGGGCAGGACAGCGATATCGAGCTTCGCACGGTCGATGTGCACATCCGTCGGCTTCGCAAGGCGATCAACGTCGGCGGACGCCCCGACATCATCCGTACCGTGCGGTCGGCGGGCTATTCGCTCGACGCCGAAATGGCGCACTGATCCCCGCCGCAGCGTTCTCCGTCAGTCCCCGACCAGCTTCATCAGCCGCCGTTCGACAGGCGCGAGGACGGGGCCAAGCTCCTGGCCGCGCTTCTGCACCACACCCAGCTCGTTGATGAGCGCCCACATGCCCTGGCGGCTACGCAGCGCGGGGCGCTTTTCGATGCGGAATTCGGGCCGTTCTGCGGAGCGGCGGAAGGCGGAGAACACCGCCACGTCGCGCTTCATGTCGATCGCATAGTCGCGCCAGTGGCCCGCCGCGACCATCCGGCCATAGAGGTCCATGATCCGCGAAAGCTCGGCACGGTCGAAGCCGGTCTGGCTGGGTGGGGTGGCGCCGGGGAACGGGGCGACGGTCCCCATCAGGCGCTGTTACGCCTCGCCCGGTCGGCGTCGCGCTCGGCCCTGAGCGCCGCGATCTCCTCGCGCATCCGCTCGACCTGGCATTGCAGCAGTTCGAGCTTCTGGGTCTGCGGATCGAACATCTCGCTGCACGGAGTCCCATAAGGGACGAAGCTGCGCTGATAGGCCGTCACGTCGACCAGCGTGGGCTTGGCGGGAATGCCGACCATCACCGCGCCTTCGGGGACGTCGCGGGTCACCACGGCATTGGCACCCACGCGCGCGCGCGGTCCGACGGTGATCGGCCCCAGCACCTGCGCGCCCGATCCGATGATCGCGCCGTCGGATATCGTCGGGTGCCGCTTGCCCGCCACGCCGTTGGCAGGATCGGTGCCCCCGAGCGTGACGCATTGATAGATCGTCACATCATCGCCGATCACCGCCGTCTCGCCGATGACGGTGAAGCCATGATCGATGAAGAAATTGCGGCCGATCTGCGCGCCGGGATGGATGTCGATCGCGGTGAGCGCGCGCGACACATGGTTCACCAGCCGCGCCAGAAAATACATCCGCCAGCCGAACAGCCGATGCGCGACCCGGTGAAGCGCCAGCGCCCAGACACCCGGATAGAGCAAAATTTCCGCCCGAGACCGGGGCGCGGGGTCCCGCGCCTTCACCGAATCGAGATACTCTAACAGTCGGCCCATGCCGTGGCTCCCTCAAGGCCCAATCCGCCTTAAATAGTCCACCCGCCCGAAAATTTCCATATGGGCTGGATGATGCCCCATCCGGGGACGGAGCGGCGGCGGCCCGGCCCGGCTTGGCTTTATCGCCCCGGTCGATTATAGCAGGACAAACAATCGGGAATGGCGATCATGTCCGCGTACATGCCGACGCTCAAGCAACTGCAATATCTCGCCGCGCTCAAGCAGCATGGCCATTTCGGACGGGCGGCCGATGCCTGTTTCGTCACCCAGTCGACACTGTCGGCCGGAATCCGCGAACTTGAGACGCTGATCGGCGTCACTCTGGTCGAACGCACGCGCCGGGTGGTCCGCTTTACCGCGCTGGGCGACCGCATCGTCGAGAAAGCGCATCGGGTTCTTCGCGAGGCGGAGGAGCTGGCCGCGATCGCCCAGGCCTCGGGCAAGCCGCTCTGCGGGGAGTTGCGCATGGGCGTCATCCCCACCATCGCGCCCTATCTGCTGCCGCGCCTGCTTCCCCGGCTTCGCGCCGAGCGTCCGCAGCTCAAGCTGTTCCTGCGCGAGGAGCTGAGCCATGTCGCCATCGAATCGCTGCGCCATGGCCATGTCGATTGCGTGCTGCTCGCGCTTCCCTTCGCGACCGGCGACGTCGACTGCGAGCTGCTGTTCGCCGATCCGCTCCACATCGCCTTTCCCAAGGACGACCCGCGCGATCCGCCGTCGGAAATCCTGCCGGAGATGATCGACGAGACGCGGCTGCTGCTGCTTGAGGACGGCCACTGCCTCAAGGATCACGCGCTCGCCGCCTGCAACCGGCCCGAACTGCGCTCCGAAGCATCGATCATGGGCACGTCGCTTCACACGCTGGTGCAGATGGTCGATAACGGGCTGGGTCTGACGCTTCTGCCCGAAATGGCGATCAAGGGGGGGATACTGATGGGAACGCAGATCAGCGCGCGCCCCATCCGCTCACCCCAGGCCCATCGCGACATCGCCCTCGTCTGGCGGCGCAGCAGCCCGCGCGACAAGGAGTTCCGGATGATGGCCGACATCCTGCGCGCCGCGGCCGAGGACCAGAAGATGGCGCAGGCCGCCTGAAGCGGTCAGTGCCGGTCCCAGCGGGCGGCGCGACGGTCGTCGCCCTCCTTCGCCTCGACCCATTGACCCGTCCCGTCGCGGTGATGCTCCCGCTTCCAGAAGGGCGCCGAGACCTTGAGCCAGTCGATCAGGAACGCACAGGCCTCCAGCGCGGGAACCCGGCTTTCCGACGCGGTGCCGACGAAGACGATCCGCTCGCCCACGGTCAGCGTGCCGTGGCGATGGATCACCGTCAGCCCGAGCAACGGCCATCGCTTCGCCGCTTCGTCGGCGACGGCGGTCAACTGGCGCTCGGTCATGCCGGGATAATGATCGAGGTGGAGCGCCGACAGCCCGCCGTCGGCGCGCACGATGCCGGTGAAGCTCGCAACGCCGCCGCCGCCCAGCGTCTCCAGCCGCGCCAGTTCGACGCCCGGATCGAAGTCCTCCGGCTGGACCGAGACGCGGATCATCCCCCGGTCACCGGCGGGAAGATCGCCAGCTCCCGCGCGTCGCCGATCGCCCGGTCGAGCGGGACGAAATCCTGATCGAGCGCCGCACGCAGCCGCGCCCGGTCGGCAAAGGCGGCGGCATGGCCTTCGCTCACCGCCGCCAGCCGGTCGAGCAGCACTGCGACGGTGCAGTCCCCGCCAGGATGCGCGACGACCTCCTTGCCGATGCCGATGCGGTCCCGGACCCAGGCGAAATAGAGGATGCGCAACGAGCCGGGCATCTCAGGCGTCCATGTGCCGGATGCCGACGCGCAGATAGTCCCACCCCGTCACCAGCGTCAGCAGCGCCGCGGCCCACAGCGTCACCAGCCCCGTCCAAAGCACGAAGGGCCATTGCGGCACCCCGCCGCTCAGGATCATCGCGCCGAGCGCGATCATCTGCAGCGCGGTCTTCCACTTGGCGAGGCGCGAGACCGGCACCGACACCTGCAGCCCCGCGAGATATTCGCGCAGGCCCGAGACGATGATCTCGCGCAGCAGGATGATCAGCGCGGCGATGACATGGACCCCGGCAATATCGCGGGTCGCGCACAGGATCAGGATGACCGCGCCGATCATGATCTTGTCGGCGATGGGGTCGAGAAAAACGCCGAGCTTCGATACCGTACCCTGCGCCCGCGCGAGATAGCCGTCGAAATAGTCGGTGATCCCCATCAGGCAATAGAGCGCAAAGGCGAGCAGATATCCGATATGCCATTGCCGGCCCTGTTCCGCCGGCCACAGCAGCGCGACGAGGATCGGAACCGCCAGGATTCGCGACAGCGTCAGAAGATTGGGCAGCACGCGCACAACCGCCGCCTGCCACAGAGCCGCCCACTTCACAAGCCGGCGATCAACCTCTTCCACCGGCCGGGCGAAGCGTTTAGAAGCCGCTTCGGCGGCACTCTGGCCGCACGGCAACCGAGAGACACCTCATCCTATGCAGGCCTCGCTGCGGCTCCTCGGCTCGCGTCGCTTCATGCCGCTGTTCGTCACCCAGTTCCTGGGGGCGTTCAACGACAATCTGTTCAAGACCTCGATGGTGCTGTTCGCGACCTATGTCGTGTTCCGCGACCCGCAGCAGGAATCGAACTTCAACGCGCTTGCGACCGGCCTGTTCGTCCTGCCCTTCTTCCTGTTGTCGGCGCTGTCGGGACAGCTTGCCGACACCACCGACAAGGCGCGGATCATTCGCATCGTCAAGGCGACGGAGATCGCGATCATGGTGGTCGGCGCGGCGGGCCTGCTGCTCTGCACCACCTACCCGTCGCTCGCGGTCGGGCTGATGCTCGGCGCGGTCGCCGCGATGGGCGCGCATTCGACTTTCTTCGGTCCCATCAAATATGCGATCCTGCCGCAGCATCTGGAGCCGAAGGACGTGCTCGGCGGCACCGGGCTCGTCGAGGCGGGCACCTATATCGCGATCCTGGCGGGCACGATCGTTGCCGGCTGGATCACGCCGCAGGTCGCCGCGGGCGCGGTGCTGCTCGTCGCGATCATCGGCTATATCACCGGGCGGATGGTGCCGCCCGCCCCGCGCGAAGGGCCGCCGATCACCATCGACTATAATGTCTTCCGCTCGTCCTGGCGGCTGATCAGCGCGACGATGCACATCCCGCGCCTGTTCCTGGCGATCATGTCGATCAGCTTCTTCTGGATGGCGGCGACGGTGCTGATCATCATCTTCCCGCCGCTGGTGAAGAACGCCTTCACCGCCACAAAGGAGGTCGCCAGCCTGTTCCTCGCCATGTTCTCGATCGGGGTCGCGGTGGGATCGGTCATCATCAACCGGCTGCTGAAGGGCCAGGTGTCCGCACGCTATTCGCCGATCTCGGTCATCGTGATGGCCGCCTTCGTCTGGTTCTTCCAGATGGTGTCGGCGGGATGGCAGCCCGCGCCCAACGGCCAACTGTACGACGTGTGGGGCTTTCTCGATCAGCCGCATAGCTGGCGCGTGTTGTTCGGGCTGTTCGGCGTGGCGGTGTTCGGCGGGATGTTCGTGGTGCCGCTCTATGCCTTTCTTACCACCACGGTCAGCAAGGATCAGACCGCGCGCACCGTGGCCGCCAACAATGTCGTCAACGCCGGGGCGATGACGTTCGGGTCGGTGGTGATCATCGTGGCCATGGGGCTGGGCCTCAGCAACAACCAGGCACTGCTGATCGTCGCGGGCATGTGCCTGGGTTCGGCCTGGCTCGCCTGGCAACTCCACCGCGCCTGCGAGGCGCATGACAATGCAGTGCGATCGTCGGGCGACTGATCCCCGTCAGAAGACGAAGCTGTAGGCGGCCGTGAAAAAGGCCGCGAAGCTCAGCACGAAGAGCTTCCAGTCATTGTCGGAGGATTTCGGCCGCCGTACTTCCTCCACCACCGTCGTCACGTGCCGCGGCAGAGTCTGCCGGAACGGATGGCGTGCATGCTCGGAGGTGAGGACCAGGGGGCGCTTCATGCCCCCTGGCTAGACCGGCGTTAACGAATTGGAAAGGTTAATAAATAGTTAACGGGCCGCTGTGCCGCCGCGGGACGGCGGGCGGGACCCGGTTCCCTCCCCGTGACGGGAAAGGAACCGGCGCAGGTCAGACGACGCCGAAGGCCAGCATGGCGTCGGCCACCTTCTTGAATCCGGCGATGTTCGCGCCCTTCACATAGTCGATATGGCCTTCCTTCTGGCGACCATAGGTCAGGCAGCTTTCGTGGATACCGGCCATGATGTCCTTCAGCATCTGCTGAAGCTCGTCTTCCTTCCAGCTCCGCCGCTCGCTGTTCTGGCTCATTTCCAGGCCGGAGACCGCGACGCCACCAGCATTGGCGGCCTTCCCGGGCGCGTAGAGAAGCTTCGCGGCCTTGAAGACATGGACGCCCTCGAGGTCGGTCGGCATGTTGGCACCTTCGGACACTGCCTGGCAGCCATTGGCGACCAGCGTGCGGGCATCGTCACCCAGCAGCTCGTTCTGCGTGGCGCACGGCAGCGCGACATCGCACGGCACGCCCCACGGCGTCTTGCCGGCGTGGAAGGTCGCGCTCTTGAACTCCTCGCAATAGTCCTCGATGCGGCCGCGCCGATGCGTCTTGTGGCTCTTGACCCAGTTGATCTTCTCCTGGGTGATGCCTTCCGGATCATGGATGAACCCGCCCGAGTCGGAAAGGGTCAGGACCTTGCCGCCGAGTTGGACGATCTTCTCCGCCGCGTGGGTAGCGACATTGCCCGAGCCGGAAATCACCGCCGTCTTGCCGACCAGATCCTCGCCCCGCACCGCCAGCATGTTGGCGAGGAAGTAGACCGCGCCATAGCCCGTCGCCTCGGTACGGATCAGCGAGCCGCCCCACTCCAGTCCCTTGCCGGTCAGGACGCCGGTGAAGTTGTTGGTGATGCGCTTGTACTGCCCGAACATGAAGCCGATCTCGCGTCCGCCCACGCCAATGTCGCCCGCCGGAACGTCAATATCGGCACCGATGTGGCGATAGAGCTCGGTCATGAAGCTCTGGCAGAAGCGCATGATCTCGCGCACGCTCTTGCCCTTGGGGTTGAAGTTCGAACCGCCCTTGCCGCCACCCATCGGCAGGCCGGTCAGCGCATTCTTGAAGGTCTGTTCGAACGCCAGGAACTTCAGAACGCTTTCGGTGACCGACGGGTGAAAGCGGATGCCGCCCTTGTACGGACCGATGGCGTTGTTGTTCTGAACGCGCCAGCCGCGCTGGACGCGGATGTTGCCGTTGTCGTCTTCCCAGCACACGCGGAACGACACGACACGGTCGGGTTCGGCAATGCGGCGCAAGATCTGCTGCGCGTGATATTCTTCCTTGTCCTCGATAAACTCGAAAATGTCCTCGGCGACTTCCTGAACCGCCTGGACGAATTCAGGCTGATGGGGGTTGCGCTTTTTCACCCCCTCCATGAACGTTGGAAAGTCGACATGATCGGTAACGGCCATTTGATAATCCCCCCACTCTCCGCAGAGCTGTGTGCCTAGCGACCCGGCAGGTTACGGTCGCGACACTCTGCTGAGTCGCTGGCCGGAACGCAGGTGTAACCTTATCAGCTTTACCCCGCTTGTCGCGCACTTTGGTGGGGGGAGGACAGGGCGAGCGCGCCTGATGTCAGACGCCCCGCCTTCGCCGTCAGCGGTTCAGGATCGCCTCGATCGCCTGTGTCACCTCGGCGATGTCCGCCATGCCGTCGACGCGGGACACGATGCCGCGCGCTTCGTAGATGGGCAGGATCGGAGCGGTCTTCGCCCGATATTCGGCCATCCGGGTGCGCACCGTTTCCTCATTGTCGTCAGGGCGGCGCTTGAACTCGGTCGATCCGCACTTGTCGCAGGTACCGGGGGTTGCCGGCTGCTTGAAGCGGTCGTGATAGCCCTCCCCGCAGCTCGCGCAGGTGAAGCGGCCCGTGATGCGCTCCACCAGCGCGTCCTCGTTCACTTCGAGCTCGATCACATGGTCGAGCGTGCGGCCGCGATCGGCGAGCAGCGCGTCGAGCGATTCGGCCTGGGGCGCGGTGCGCGGATAGCCGTCGAAGATGACCCCTGTCGCCGGATCGAGCGTGTCGAGCGCCTCGCCGATGATGCCCGAGACGATGTCGTCGGAGACCAGTTCACCCGCGTCCATCACGGCCTTGGCCTTCAGACCGATCGGCGTTCCGGCCTTCACGGCGGCGCGCAGCATGTCACCTGTCGACAACTGCACCATGCCGTGCTCCGCGACGAGCCGCTGCGCCTGCGTGCCCTTGCCTGCGCCCGGAGGCCCCAACAGGATGATGTTCATCGCCTTTCGATCCCCTTGTTCCTTGCCGCCGTTCAGCGGA
>CAZHGR010000020.1:0-35373 GCA_964532255.1 uncultured Sphingobium sp. | reverse complement strand
AGGGCCATCTGGAGCTGAATGTCTTCAAGCCGATGATCGGCGCGGCGGTGCTGCGGTCGATCCACCTGCTGAGTGTCGGGATCGAAAGTTTTGCCGAACGCTGCATCGAGGGGCTGGAGCCGAACCGCGACCGCATCGCCGAACTGGTCGACCGCTCGCTGATGCTGGTGACCGCGCTGGCACCCGAGATCGGATACGACAATGCCGCGAAGATCGCGAAGCATGCGCATGAGAACGGCCTGACGCTTCGCGAGGCGGGCAAGGCGCTGGGGCTGGTGGACGACGCGACCTTCGACCGGCTGGTGCGGCCGGAGGACATGGTGTGACGTGGCATCGCTGACCGATTGTGTTACAACGTACACATCAGACTGAAGGACAGCGACATGGGTGCGAGCACGACGATGACCATCAGGGTGACACCCGATCTCAAGGAGAAGCTTGGCCGGCTTGCCGAGAACACGCGCCGGACGCGATCCTATCTCGCCGCCGAAGCGGTCGAAGCCTATGTGAATCGCGAATTGCAGATCATCGAGGGCATCCAGCGGGGTCTTGCTGACAGGGACGCGGGCAGAGTGACACCGCACGATCAGGCGATGGACCGGATCAATGCGGCCATCGAAGCGGCGGGTAACGACGCCGCATGAGGCATGTGCAGTGGTCGGACGGCGCGCTCGATGATCTCGAAAAGCAACTGGTCCACATTGCACGCGATAATCTGGAAGCCGCGCGGCGGGTCGCTAACCGGATACGGGAAACCGGCGATACCCTCGGCGCATTCGCAACCGGGCACCCGGGCCGTGTCAGCGGCACTTACGAGAAGTCCGTGACCGGCCTCCCTTACATCATCGCCTACGCGCTGAGCGAGGACGATACCGTGCTGACGATCCTCCATGTCATCCACACCGCACGGCACTGGCCTGGCGGGGATTGGCCGGGATGATGGCAGCAAGGCGCGTGACGCTTACCGCAACGCCAGCGTATCCCGACTGAGATACACATTCGCCACCCGGCCGCCGCGCCAGTCGCAGGAGAAGCGGCGGACGTCGGCGGCGTCGCGGTAGCTGTCGCGAAGCTCGACGGTGCCGTCGACGTTCCAGCCGTCGGTGACGCTGCGCACCTCACCGATGGAGGCGATGTCGGCGTGACGCGCTTGCCGTTCGGCTTCCTCGCGTGCGGCGATGGCGCAGTCGTCGACCACGCGGTTTTCGTCCTCCGCGAGCCGGTCGCGATCGGGACGCCGCTCGCGGTCGGCGCGCGCGTTCTTGTCTGCGGATGACGCGATGATCGCCACGGCACCGATCAGCGCCGCGACACCGAGGAAGGTACCGAAGCCGTCTCCGCCACCGCGATGGTGATGATGATGAGGGGAGTGATAAGGCCGATGATGATACCCGCGCCCGGCCATGGCGGGACTCGCCGCCGTGCCGAGCATAGCCGCTATGCCGATGGCCGCTGCCGTTTGCCTGAATCTCTTCATCGTCCCGCCTCCCTCTTGGACCGGACGATAATCCTCCGCTGCTGTCGCGCCGGTGAACGGCGCGTTCAGATCAGACCGTCGGCCAGCGCCTTCAGATCGGCCTCGGGTCGTGCGCCATAATGCGAGATCACTTCGGCTGCGGCGATGGCGCCGAGCGTCAGACAGTCGGCCAGCGGCTTGCCCCGGACATGGCCGGCGAGGAACCCCGCCGCGAACAGGTCGCCCGCGCCGGTGGTGTCGACGATCTCCGCGACGGGCTGCGCCGCGACCTCGGCCCTCTTGCCGTCACGAACCGCGATCGCCCCCTTCTCGCTGCGCGTGACGACCAGCGTCCTGACGCTCGGCGCGATCCGCCCGACCGCCTTGTCGAAGCTTGTGAGCTGGGTGAGACTCAGGATCTCCGCCTCGTTTGCGAAGAGTATGTCGATCATCCCGTCGTTCAGCAGCGCGAGGAAGTCGTCGCGATGCCGCTCGATGACGAAGCCGTCGGACAGGGTGAAAGCCACCTCTCGGTCCGCCTCGCGCGCAATGTCGATCGCGCCGCGCATCGCCGCGCGCGGCTCTTCCGGGTCCCAGAGATAGCCTTCGAGATAGAGAATCCGCGCCGACCGGATCAGATCGGCGTCGATGGCGGCGGCGGGAAGGAACTGCGACGCGCCGAGGAAAGTGTTCATCGTGCGCTGGGCGTCGGGGGTGACGAGCACCAGGCAGCGCGCGGTCGGCGGCTCCTCGGTGCGCGCGGGCGTGTCGAAGCGGATGCCGAGCGCGCGGATGTCGTGGCTGAACACCGCGCCCAACTGATCGTCGCGGATCTGGCCGATGAAACCGCACGCGCTGCCGAGCGCGGCGAGGCCCGCCAGCGTGTTGGCGGCCGACCCGCCGGAAATCTCCCGCCCCGGCGCCATTTCGCCATAGAGCAGCTCGGCGGTCGCGGCATCGACAAGCTGCATGCCGCCCTTCACCAGGCTGTGCATTGCCAGAAAGGCGTCGTCGGACGGAGCGATCACGTCGACAATGGCATTGCCGATCGCGACGACGTCGAGGCTGGGCTGGATCAAGAGGCGGTCCTTTGGCGTGTGCGGTAGGGAAAGCCGCGACCTATCGCGCGGTTCCCCCTTGCGCAAGCGCGGCGGGGGCGGAGGCTTCGGCAGCTGGGTCTTCCTCGCGCCAGCCGCCGCCCAGCGCCTTGAACAGCGCCACCGCCGCCTCGCCCTTGGCCCGGCGCGCGGCAATGGCACCGCGCTCGGCGGTGCGCAGCCCACGTTCGGCACGCATGAGCGCCAGCCGGTCGTCCTCGCCGCTGCGCGCCCGCTCGCCGGCAAGGGCGAAGGCGCGTTGCTGCGCAGCCAGCGCGGCTTCGGCCTCGACCAGCGCGGCGCGTGCGTTGAGGAAGCGGTTGATCGCGGCCTCGCTGTCGGACAGCGCCCCCAGGACCGCCTTTTCGTATATCGCCGCCGCCGCATCGGCACGCGCGTCGGCGGCCCGGATTTGCGCGCGAACACTGCCGCCGGCAAAGATCGGCCAGGAAAAGCTCGGCCCGATCTGGAAGCGCGTGCTGCCGCTTTCGTCGAGGTCGCCGACATTGCGCGCCTGACGGCCGATCCCGCCGAACAGCGAAAAGCGGGGGAAGAGGTCGGCGGTCGCCACGCCAACATCGGCGGTTGCGGCGGCGAGCATCCGTTCCGCCCGCCGCACATCGGGGCGACGTTCGAGCAGGTCCGAACGCACGCCGACGAGGATGGTGTCGGGCGCAGCAGGGATGGGGGCGGGTGCGCGAAGTTCGGGCACAATGGCCTCGGGCGGACTGCCGACCAGCATCGCGATCCGGTAGGCGGCGGCCGACGCGCGCGTTCGGGGTTCGGCGAGCGCCGCCTGGCTGGACCGGGCGACGGCTTCAGCGCTGTCGCGGTCGATCAGCGACGCCTCGCCCGCAGCGTGTCGCAGAACGGTCAGCCGCGCCAGCTCGGCATCGGCGGCGGCGACCGCCTCCAGCGCGGCACCGTCGGCCTGTGCGGCGCGCAGGTCGAGATAGTTGCGCGCGATTTCCGCCGCGAGCATCACCATCGCCTCGCGCCGTCCGGCCTCGGCGGCTTCGAGCCGGGCACCGGCCGCCTCGACCTGGCGGCGGTCGCGGCCCCACAGGTCGATTTCCCAGCTCGCGTCGAAGCCGAGATCGAACAGGCCGAAGTCGCGGGCGAAGCCGGGGATGTTGTTGACGGGGAACTGGCCGTTTTCGCTCAATCTGTTCTCGGTCGCCGATCCGGTCGTGCGCGCGGTCGGCAGCGCACCGCCGCGCGCGATGTCGCGGGTCGCGCGCGCCTCGGCGAGGCGGGCCTGCGCCTCGGCCATGTCGGGACCGTCGGCGAAGGCGCGCTCGACGAGAGCGGTGAGGCGCGCATCGCCGAGCTGGTGCCACCACGCGGCCTTGACCGCTCCGTCATCCGCCGGCTCGACCCAGGCGGAACCGGGTGCCGCTCCCGCGACGGCAGGGCGTTCATAGTCGGGGCCGACCGTGCAGCCGGCGAGCAGCAGGGAAGGGAACAGGACGGAGAGGTGCTTCATCATTCACTCCATGCGCGCGCGGAACAGCCACGCCGCCGCGATCAGCGTCGAAATCGCGATCACCATCAGCGGCCAGAGCTGGCCGAACACGGCGGATGCAGGCATGGCTTTGAGGAACAGGCCCTGCACGATGACGAGAAAATAGCGCATCGGATCGGCGAGCGAGACGATCTGCAGCCAGTCCGGCATGTTCTCGACCGGTGCCGCATAGCCCGACAGCAGGATGAGCGGCACCATCACCAGGAACGAGCCGAGGAACGCCTGCTGCTGGGTCTTGCAGAGCGCCGAGACGAACATGCCCAGCCCGACAAGCGACAGCGAATAGGCACTCAGCGCCGCAAGGAACAGGGCGAACGAACCGGTGAACGGAACGCCGAACAGCGGATAGGCGAGCACCCAGTAAAGCAGCCCGTTCGCCACGCCGATCATGAACGGCGGCATCATCTTGCCCACCAGTATCTGCCACACGGTCAGCGGCGAGACCATGAGCTGGTCGAACGTGCCGAGTTCACGTTCACGCGCGACGCTTTGCGAACTGAGCGCCAGCGAACTGGCGGCAAGGATTATCGCGATCAGCGAGGGTATGGTGAACCACACATAGTCGAGCGAGGGGTTGTACCAGTGAGTCACGCTGACGCCGCCACCCGTTGATCGGGTCTGCGCCCGGGTCTCGACCTCCATGCCGGCGGCGATCCGGCTGAAATACGCTCCCACGATCTGAGAAGCGTTCGATCGTCGCCCGTCGAGTATCACGCCGATCTGGACGGGCTTGCCCTGTTCCACCATGCGGTCGAAGCCGGGTTCGAAGATCAGCGCCGCGATGACCTGGCGATTGTCGATCATCCGCCGCAGTTCATCGGGCGAGCGAACGGGCGTCACGCTGCGGAAGGTCGGGCTGGCGGCAACGCGGCGTACGAATTCTTGCGCATGGACGCCGGCGGATCGGTCGAGCACCGCGATATCGACGCGGCGGACGTCGAGCGTCGTCGAATAGCTGAAGATCAGGAGCTGCAGGATCGGCGGCAGAATCAGTGTGATCCGCTGCTTGGGATCGCGCAGCGAGGCCCACATCTCCTTGACGATCATGGCGCCAAGCCGGCCCATCAGTCGAGGCTCCGCCGCGTCGCGCGGATCGACAACAGGAAGAAGCCGGCACCGAACGCCAGCAGGACCGCGACATTGGGCAGGATCAGCGGCCAAATGTCGCCAACCATGAACACCGATTGCAACGGCGGGATCAGATAGCGTGCGGGGACAAGATAGGTGATCATGCGGATCGGCCAGGGCATGGCGGAAATCTCGTAGAGAAAGCCCGACAGCAGAAACGTCGGCAGGAACGCGGCAAACAGCGCGGCCTGGCTCGCGACGAACTGGTTCTTGGTCGCTGACGATATCCAGAGGCCCAGCCCCAGCGACGGCAGCAGGAACGCCGATCCGATCAGCAGCAGCGCTGGCAGGCTGCCGCGCAAGGGGACTCCGAACAGCAGGGTGGCCAGCAGCGTACAGCCGATCAGCGATCCGAGACCCAGCACGAAATAGGGTATGACCTTGCTGGCGATGAACTCGCCCATGCTGACAGGCGTCGCGAGCATCGCCTCCATCGTTCCCCGTTCCCACTCACGCGCGACGACGAGGGCGGTCAGCAGCGAACCGACCATCGTCATCACGATGGCGATGGAGCCGGGAACCAGAAAGTGGCGGCTCTCCAGAGCGGGGTTGAACCAGACCCGCTGGTTGACCGACACCGGCCTTCGGTTCGCAGCCCCCGTCCTGTCCTCCATCCAGCGCATCACCACGCCCTCGGCATAGGCACCGACGAACTGGGCGGTATTGGGCTGGGAGCCGTCGGTAATGACCTGCACCGGGGGCATGTCGCCCGCCTTGACCCGTCGACCGAAATCCGGGGGAATCACGATGATGCCGCGCGCCTCGCCCGCCACCATGGCCTCGGCGACGGGTTTCAGCGCCCGCGCCGGTGTCACCTCGAAATAGGGCGACCGGGCAAAGGCGATCGCAAGGCCGTTCGCTTCGGCGCTGTCGTCCTGCATCACCAGCGCGACATGGATGCGCGTGGCATCGAGCGAGACGGCGTAGCCGAACAGCAGCAGCAGGATGACCGGCAGCAGGAACGCGATGATGAAGGTCGAGGGATCGCGCGAGATCTGCGCGAATTCCTTGGTCATCAGCGCGCGCAGGCGGCGCATGTCGAACCGCGGGTGCTTCATGCCGCCGCCTCCACCGCTTCGCGCAGGCGGTCCGATTGTTCGATCAGCGCGATGAACGCATCCTCCATCGTGGGATTGTCGCTGTCGGCGACTCTGGCCGCGTCGGCCTTGAGCTGGTCGGGCGCGCCGGTCGCGATTTGCTCGGACCGGTAGATCAGCGTGACCTCGTCACAATATTCGGCCTCGTCCATGAAATGGGTGGTGACGAGCACGGTCACGCCCTTTTCCACCAGGCCGTTGATATGCATCCAGAATTCGCGGCGTGTGACGGGGTCGACACCCGATGTCGGCTCGTCGAGGAACAGCACCGGCGGCTCGTGCATCACCGCGCAGGCGAGCGCGAGCCGCTGCTTGAAGCCGAGCGGCAGCGTACCGGCGTTGACGCCCACATAGGGGGCAAGCTCGAAGATATCGATCATGCGCCCGATCGTCTCCCGCGCCGGTGCGCCCGAGAGCCCATAGGCGCCGGCGAAGAAGTCCAGATTCTGCCGCACCGACAGATCTCCGTAGAGCGAGAATTTCTGGGCCATGTAGCCGAGCGAGGCGCGCGCGCGCGCCGCCGAATGGCGCAGGTCGTGCCCTGCGACCGCGCCGGTGCCGTCGCTGGGGGTCAGCAGGCCGCACAGCATCTTGAACGTGGTCGACTTGCCCGCGCCATTCGGGCCCAGCAGCCCGAAGATCCTGCCCTGCCCGATCGAGAAGCTGACGTCGCGCGCGGCCGTGAAGTCGCCGAAGCGCCGGGTCAGGCCGCGTGCCTCGATTGCCGGGACGTCGCTGGGCGGAATCCGGCGATAGGCCTCTGCCAGCGGACTGGTGCCGCTGGGGCCGCCGCCGAGCTGCTCGATGAAGCCGTCCTCGAACCGCGGTGTGGCGGGCGTCACGCGCACATCCGGGCCGGCGTCGAGAGCGCGCGCATCGGGAACGGCATAACCCTGCCTGACCAGCAGCCGTGCGGAACGCCCCATCAGCGTGCCGTCGGCGATATCCGCGCGGTCGAGTGCATGCGAAAGGAAACGCCGCCGTCGCTCGCGAAACCCGCTGACCTGGATGATGCGGTCGGCAATCCGCCCGGTGAGGTCGCCGGGCCGGCCGCTGAACAGCACCTGGCCCTCGTTGAGCAGGACGACGCTGTCGCATTTCTCCGCCTCGTCGAGATAGGCGGTGGACCAGAGGACCCCGATCCCTTCGGAGGTGAGGTCGGCGACCATGGCCCACAGCTCACGCCGCGACACCGGGTCCACGCCGACCCCCGGCTCGTCGAGAAGGAGGAGGCGCGGCGTGGTGACGAGCGCGCAGGCGAGGCCGAGCTTCTGCTTCATCCCGCCCGACAGCTTGCCTGCCAGCCGGTCCTGGAATCGCGCGAGGTCGGTGAAGTCGAGCAGGCGACCGAACACCGAGTCGCGCCGGTCGCGGTCGAGCTTGCGCAGTTCGGCGTAGAGCACCAGATTCTCGCGGACGGTCAGATCCTCGTAGAGGCCGAAGCGCTGGGGCATATAGCCGATATCCGCCAGCGCGTCGGCGGGCGACCGGCCGAGGATTTCGACGGTTCCCGATGTCGGTGCCATCAGTCCGGCGAGGATGCGGATCAGCGTGGTCTTGCCCGCGCCGTCGGGTCCCACGAGACCGGTGATGCCGCCGCCGGCGATCATGATGTCGACGCCGGACAGCGCGGGCGGGGCGTCCGGTCCGAACCGCTTGACGACGGCGTCGGCGCGCGCGGCGACGCGCTCGGCCATGGTCAGTCGGCCTTCGGGCGTGCGCCGGGGACGGCCACGGTGACCGGTTGCCCCTGACGCAGCGAGTCGTCGGGATCGGTGACGATGATCCTCAGCCCGTAGACCAGATCGGTTCGCAAATCCTCGGTCTGGACGGTCTTCGGCGTGAACTCGGCCTGCGCGGCGATGTGGCCGATGGTACCGCGATAGCTGCGCGGATTGCCGTCGGCAGTGACGGTGACCGCCATGCCGGGACTGATCCGGCTGAGATCGCTTTCGGCGACATAGGCGCGCACGCGGAGCGGCCGGTCGATCGCCAGCGTCAGCACAGTCTGCCCGCCCTGCACGATGGCGCCGGGTTCGACCGCGCGAGTCACGACGGTGCCGTCCACCGCGGCCATCAGCTGCGCGTCGGACAGGTCGGTCGTGGCCGACTGCCGCGCGGCGCGAGCGGCTGCGAGCCGAGCCTCTGCCGCCGCGATATCCTCGCCGCGTGCGCCCGCGCGGGCAAGCGAGAGCGCCTCGCGCGCCTCGGTCCGCTGCGCGGCGGCACGGTCGCGCAGCGCGACGGTCTGCGTCCACAGGTCGCGGCTGATCGCGCCCGGCTCGACGAGCGACCGGCGGCGGTCGAAATCGCGCTGTGCAGCCTGATAGGCTGCGTCGGCGGCGGCGAGTCGCGCTTCGGCCTGCGCAATGTCCTGACGCCGGTTGCCGCTGCGCAGACGGGCGAGCTCGGCGGCTGCGGCTTCCACCTCGGCATCGGCCTGGCTGGTGCGCGCTTGCAGCGTTGCCACGTCGAGCGTGGCGAGAGCCTGCCCGCGCTTGACCTTGTCGCCTTCGTCGACGGCGACGGCATTGACGCGTCCGGGAACGCGGAACGCCATGTCGACTTCCCGGATATCGACATTGCCGTAGAGGGTGAGGCCATCGTCGCCTCCGCCCGCAAGGCCGAAGCCGCGCGTCGTAAACGCAGCAACCAGCAGAGCCACGACAAGGATTGCGATGATGGAGATGCGGCGATTCATGGCGACTCCGATGTCAAGATGCAGCGGGCGTTCGCGGCCAGCCTGTCCAGAAGCAGGGCTTCTCCCGCCGGATCGATGCGATCCTGCTCCAGCACGCGGCATACGGTCGCGCGGCACATCCTGAGGCTGATGGCCTGGCTGACGAGGAGGAATGCCGTCGCTCGTGCTTCCGGCTGGCTGAGGTCGCGCCGAGCGCGCATCACCAGATCGACGAACGGGCGGAAGATGGTTTTCATGACATTGTCGAACAGCCATTCGAACGCCGCCGTGGGTTCCTGCTGCTCACGGCTGATGAAGCAGCTCCAGGTCGCGGTTTCCTGCTGAAGCATCATGCGCGCGAAGGATATGACCATCGCGACCGCGCCTTCGACAACCCCTTCCTCGGGGCCCTCCAGCGCTGCGTGGGCGGCAGCGATCGCGTCGCGCTGACCTTCCTGGATCTGCTCGCCGATGTAACGGGCCGCGGCGAGATACAGCCCTTCCTTGCCGCCGAAATGATAGGTGATCGACGACATGGCGGTGCCCGAAGCGGCAGCGATCTCGCGGGTGCTCGCGCCCTCGAAGCCGCGTCTGCCGAAATGATCGACGGCCGTTTCGAGGAGGCGGGCATAGGACATGTCGCTCGTATGTTCGTTCGAACGAACAAAGTCAAGTCGCCTTGGAAACGATCGGCCCGTCGCTCAGTGCCTTGTGTGACGGAGCGAAAGGCTGTTAGCGGCGCAGCCCATGCGTCCGATCCTGCCCGCAGCCTTGTGCCTGACGTCCGTCCTTGTCGGATGCGCCTCGCCCACGACACGTCCGGGCGGGCCGGCACCGGCGCGGCCCTTGCCCGCCAGCCCGACGCAGCTCATCGGGACCAACGCGACCGGGCTCATGCGCCTGTTCGGCACGCCCCGGCTCGACATTCGCGACCCGACCGCGCGCAAGCTGCAGTTCGCGAGCGGGCGCTGCGTGCTCGACGCCTATCTCTATGCGCCCGCCGCCGGGCGGGAGCCGCTTGTCACCTATGTGGAAGCACGCGACCCGCAAGGCAGCGCGGTCGACACCGCCGCCTGCGCGCGAACCCTGGCCCGTTGAGGGCGATGCCGTCGCGGCGCGTCAGGCGGGGGCGGAATCGTGTCCCGTGTCGAGCAGCCAGCGCATTGCGGCGTAGGTGTCCGTGAAGATCATCGCGGCGCAAAGCCACGGCTTGATCGACGCCACCCTGATGACATGGGTATCGCTCATCACGATCGCGGTGCGGTCGTCCGCCTCGATCGTGTCGATCGACACGCCTGACAGGAACGAGAGATCGCCGCTGTCGTCGACCACGACCGCCCGCGCGTCGAAAAGATGTCGAAAGCTGCCGAAACTCGACCTGATATGGCGCGAGAGCGTGGCGAGGTCGTAGAGATAGGCCTCCACCTGTTCCCTGGTTGGCGAACCCGCAGCGGTGGTGCGGATGATGCCGGCGGATTCGTCGATTTCAATATCGAGCATGGCGATGCTCCCTACCGAGTCTTCCATCGCCGGAGGATGGGCCGCGAGTGTGTAGCGATGCTCTCGATGCGTGGTTACCCCGTCCTTACCGATAGCGCGGCGGCAGCGGCGTCGATCCGCGCCAGCGCCCATTGCGCGGCGTCGGCCACAACCGGATCATCGTCGCCGGCCAGCCTCGCCAGCGCTGCGACGAAGCGCGGGTCGCCGCTGTTGCCTGCCGCCACCGCGGCATTGCGCACCATGCGCGCGCGACCGATCCGCTTGATCGGCGATCCGGCGAACAGGGCACGAAAGGACGAATCGTCGAGGTCGAGGAGGTCCGTGATGTCGGGCGCGACCAGCTCGCCGCGCGGCAGGAAGGCGCGATGCCGGGCGGCGGTGTCGGCAAACTTGTTCCACGGACAGACCGCCAGACAGTCGTCGCAGCCATAGACGCGGTTGCCGATGCCGGGCCGCAGCTCCTCCGGTATCGGTCCCTTGTGCTCGATGGTGAGATAGGACACGCATCGCCGCGCATCGAGCCGGTAGGGGGCCGGAAAGGCATCGGTGGGGCAGGCGCGCTGGCAGGCGTCGCAGCTTCCGCAGCGGTCGCGTTCGGGCGCGTCGGGCGGCAGGTCGAGGCTGGAGTAGATCGCGCCCAGGAACAGCCAGCTACCATGGCCGCGACTGACGAGATTGCTGTGCTTGCCCTGCCAGCCGAGCCCGGCCGCAGCGGCGAGCGGCTTTTCCATCACGGGGGCGGTGTCGACAAAGACCTTGAGCGGGGCGGGGGCCGCGTCCGCCAGCCAGCGGCCAAGCGCCTTCAACGCGCGCTTGACGACATCGTGATAGTCCTGCCCCTGCGCGTAGACCGAAATGCGGGCCTTGTCCGGCCGGTCGGCGAGCGCGAGCGGGTCGGTTGCGGGGGTGTAGGCCATGCCGAGCATGATGACGCTGCGCACCTCGGGCCAGAGTCCGGCGGGACTGGCGCGCTCGTCGGCGCGCGTCTCCATCCACGCCATGTCGCCATGATGGCCTTCGGCGAGCCACTGGCGAAGCCGGGCCGCCGCCTCGGGCGCGGCATCGGCACGCGCGATGCGGCACGCGGCAAAGCCGAGCCGTCCCGCCTCGGCCTTCAACTCTGCCGCCAGTTTGCTCCCGTTCATGATCGACAAGATAAGATGCGATCGTGACCCGCGCCACTGGCGCTACCGCGTGCGGTTATGGTGCGGGCGACTGGATGACTGGAAAGAGACAGGGATGACTCTCAACCGCCGCCAATTCCTCATCGGTTCCGCTGTCGGCGGCACCGCGCTCTGGCTCGCTGCCGGTCCGCTGGGCGCGGCGGCGAGTGCGAAAAAGAGCTTTCCCTATCAGCTCAGCGATTCCGAATGGCGGCGCAAGCTGGGTGCGGAGGCCTATGCCGTGCTGCGCCACGAAGCGACCGAGCCGCCCTATACGTCGCCGCTCAACAAGGAGAAGCGCAAGGGTGTGTTCGTTTGTGCCGGCTGCGCCAACCCGCTGTTCGCATCCAAGACCAAGTTCGAGAGCGGAACGGGTTGGCCGAGCTTTTACGCGCCGATCGGGCGTAGCGCCGTCGGTACCAGCACCGACCGCAAGCTGGGCTATGCGCGGACCGAGGTGCATTGCGCGCGCTGCGGCGGGCATCTGGGCCATGTCTTTGACGACGGCCCGATGCCGACAGGCAAGCGTTACTGCATGAACGGGGTAGCGCTCGCCTTCGTGCCGGGCTGATCGCGCAGGATGCGATAGACGCGGATCGGCTCGCCGGGGCGCATCGCAACCGGCTGGAGCCAGGCGGGCGGGCGACCGGCGAGGAGCGCCGCCATCAGCGCTCCCGGAGCCGCCAGCGCATATTTCTCGATCTCGTTTTCCGACGGGCAGAATGCGACATAGTGCGCAGGCGTAGCGGTGACGATGGCACGGGCGCTTGCCGGCGGTGCCATGAAGCCGGTGATGACCGCCTTCATGCCGTTCCGGTTGCGGTGATGACCTGTCGCGATCACGTCGTGCCGGGTGTAGGCGATCAGATGGGCGCCAATGTCGACGGGCGTGAACAGCGTGGCGCGGGGCAGGGCGTCCAGACCGCGCAGCGAGTCGCGCGCTACGCAGTTCCCGCGCGTTTCGGCGTCCTTCCCCGCCTTCTCCGCATAACGGTTGTCGGTCGCGCCGGACGCTATGCCCTGGGCACCGATCGGCGTGATTGCAACCGTGGCGACCGACAGCAGGACGCGCGTCGCCGAACGCCGCATCGACCGGGCGGCACGAAAGGCCGTCACGAACAGGAAGGCGCAGCCGGGCAGGGCCAGCACATGCGCAATGCCCAGTGCACGCAGGACCATGATGGACACCGCGAAGGTGACGATCTGGATCAGCAGCAATGCGACCCAGACGGGGCGCTGCACGTCCGATCCCCTGCGGATCGCGAGCAGCGTACCGGCGATGCCGAGCAGCGACGGAAGCGGGACGAGCAACTGCATGTTCGGCGTCTGCATCCAGATCGGCAGCCCTTCCGGGATATTCTCATACCACAGCGTCCGGACGACGGGGTCGAGCGCCCCGAACGGTCCCGCAGCGCACTGCGGGCTCAGCCCAAAGAAGGCGGCGGAGCCTGCGATTCCCGCCACCGCCAGCATGGCGATGCGTCCCGTCTGCGAGCGCGTCGCGCCCGCGCCCGTTCCCGCGAACAGCACCAGCGCGGCCATGGCCATCGGCGCGAGATAGGCGGGCGACAGTGCGTCGCACCAGGCGACCGACGCTCCGGGCCAGCCGAGCATCAGCAGCGAAACCGCCCCGCCGCCTGCGCACAGCGCGCCCAGATAGGCGACGAGCGCACGTCCGGCGGCTTCCCGCCGGATAAAGTCGAGCGCGAGCACGCCCGCAATCCCGACCGCAAGCGGCAGTCCTTCGATGGCCACGACGAGTGAAAGCGCCATCGCGACCCCGCTCGCCAGCCCCGCCTTCACGGGCCGCTCGCGGCAGCCGAGGGCGGCCAGCACCGCAAGCGCGCCGAGCACGATCTGCCAGCCATGATGGTCGATCCTGAGCGGCTTGAACTGCGTCAGCAGGGCGGGCGACAGCGCCAGCAGCGCGACCGCGATCACGGCCATGTCCCGCCGGCCGGTCAGCACGCGGGTCATGGCGAAGACGATCGCCGCGAGCGCCAGCAGCAGCAGCAGCGGAACCGCCGTCAGCGCGACCGGATCCGCGATCGGCGGCGCAAGGGCGAGCCGCGCGAGGCCCAGCAGCGCCGCAATCGGTATATCGACAAGGCGACTCCAGTGCATCGGCGCGCTGTCGATCGCCGACCCGCGATACTGGTTGAGATCGGTCCAGCCCTGCCCTGCCATCCAGTCGCTCGCCTGGACAAAGCGCAGCGCGTCATCGGGGTCGCTGAACGTCAGCGCGGCGATCTGCTGCCAGCGGCCGACGATCATGAAGGCGGCGCAGATCAGCCAGATGACCAGCACCGCGCGGTGCGAAACGCGTCGGGAGATGTCGGGGGGTACAGTCATGCGCGGAAGATCGTGGCGCGTCGGGCACCATAGGTGGCGAGGAAGCTGACCACGATCGCAGCCCCCTTCGCCGCGCGCGGATCAAGCCCAAGCGAATGGCCCCAGCCGACCAGAAGCGTGGTGATCGCCAGGCCCAGCAGTGCGGTCGCGACGAACAGCCCCTTCTGCCGCACGCGCTCAAGCCCCGCGCTGTTCATTGCGCCGTCGAACACGAAGCGCGTCGACAGGAGCCAGTGGACGATGATGCCCAGCGAATAGCCGATCGCCGATGCCGCCATCGGCTGCGCGCCGCCTTCGAGCAGCAGCAGGAAGCAGACGAGATCGCAGCCCAGCGCCGCGACGCTCGCGAGCGCATAGCGGCCGAACGCGGCCTTCAGAGCGCGGTCGATCATCGCGTGTCAGGCGGCCTGGGTCAGGCGCCCCGGCACCAGCCGTTCACTCGCCAGCGCGGCCTGGGCGCCCTCGTCGCCCGCCTCGTGATATTCGGCATCCTCGTTGACCGCCCAGATGTCGTAGATGCGCGCGCCCGCCTCGATGTTGCGGACGGTCAGCATCGCGGTCATCATCGCGTGATCCTGATTGTTGTAGCGATGCATGCCGTTGCGCCCGACAAGGTGGAGCGTCGGGTAGCGCGCCTCCAGCTCCTCGCGCATGGCGCGAACGTTCGCGGCATAGGCGTCGTCATACACCGGATAGGCCTTTTCCTGGCGGACGACGGCGCCGCCGACGACCTGATCCGGACGGCACAGGCCCAGCGTGGCCATTTCCTTGCGGGCGAGTTCGACCAGCTCGTCGTCGCTCGACGACCACAGGCCGTCGCCTTCGAAGCAGAAATATTCGAGGCCGACGCAGGCGATCGACGGATCGGGCACCATCTCGGGCGACCAGCTCCGGAAATTCTGGATGCGGCCGACCTTCACCTTGCTGTCGTGGATGTAGATCCAGTTGTCGGGGAACAGATCGTCGGCCTCGATCATCAGCGCGACGGTCAGGAAGTCGCGATATTTGAGGTCGAGCGCCTGATCGAGCGTGCCGGGCACGGGGTGGATGCGGCCGGCCAGCTCGCGCATCGGCGCGGAGCTGATCACATGGCCCGCATTGACCGTCATCACGCTGCCGTCGGCGGCGCTTGCCTGCACCCGCCAGCGGCCGGTGACCTGATCCTGCGCGATCTGCTTCAGCGCATGGCCCATGACGACGCGGTTGCCGCCCGCCACCACATGATCGCGCGCGGCGTCCCACATCATGCCGGGGCCGAGGCGCGGATAGCGGAAGGTTTCGAGCAGCGTCTTGGTCTGCATGCCGTCATTGGGCGCTTTGTTGAGGCCCAGGCTGCGCTTCAGCCCGTCCATCACCGCCGCGCCGAGGCTCAGCCCCTTGATGCGCTGCGCGGCCCAGTCGGCGGACATCTCGTCGCACGGCATGCCCCAAACCTTTTCCGTGTAGGTCTTGAAGAAGATCGAGAAGAGGCGATGGCCGAACTGGTTGACGGTCCAGTCCTGAAAGGAGCGGACGTCCTTCTTCGGAAACAGTTTCGCCTTGGCAAAGCTCGCCATGCACAAGGCCGAGCGGAAGATGCCGAGGTTCCACAATGCCTCGAACGCGCGCAGCGGATAGGCGTAGAATTTGCCTTCATAATAGATGCGGCTCATCCGGGGGCGCTGGATGAAGTCGTGCGGCAGGATCTCGTTCCAGAGGTCGACGACTTCCTTCGCCTTGGAGAAGAAGCGGTGCCCGCCGATGTCGAAGCGGAAGCCCTCATGCTCGACCGTCCGGCTGATCCCGCCGACATACTGCGGGTCTTTTTCGATGACGGTGACGCTGTAGCCTTTTTTGGTCAGCAGATAGGCGGCGGTCAGGCCCGCCGGCCCCGCGCCGATGATCGCAACGTCGGCGCTGTGGTCGCTGGCTTGCATTCGGTCAGTCCCTTGGGTGCATTGGTTGCATCAGGGAAATGAAGGAAATTGGCTAAAGCAGGGTTAATGGGGGGTCAGAGTAGGCCGAGCCGTGCGAGTTCGCCCGCGAGCGCGGGCGGCAGGTCGGCCGCGCCGTCCTCTGACGCATCGGGCGGGGCATCCGCCGCTTCCAGATAGCGCCAGCCCTGATGCATGCGGCGCGGACGCGGTTCGACCGCGATCAGCCGGGGTTCGAGGCGGATATGGACCCGCCCGTTCGGCGCTTCGGCAAAGCCGATCAGCGGGCTGCGTCCGGCCAATATGCCACCGTGAATCCAGTAGAGCGATCCGCCCGCCATTTCCTCAAGCCGTTTCGGCAGATAGCGCGTGGTGAGCCGCGCCTCGCCCGCGTCCGCATGGCTTTCGAGCCAGGCGCGGAGCGAGGCGGGGCTTTCGGCACCATAAGCGATCTTGGTCATGTGGAGGGGCATGGGGAGGCTCATATAGGGAATGCCGTTCGCCCTGAGGAGGCCTACCCCGCCAGCCCCGCCGCCGACGCCAGCCCCAGAAAGGCCAGAAAGCCCATCGAATCGGTGATCATCGTCACGAAGATCGAGGATGCGACCGCCGGGTCGATGTTCAGCCGGTCGAACAGCAGCGGCACCGCGACGCCCGCGCAACCTGCGGTCACGATGTTGGTCATCATCGCCGCCGCGATGACCGCGCCTAGCGGCTGATCGGCGAACACGATCGCCACGCCGATGCCGAGGACGACCGCGACCGTCGCGCCGTTCAGCAACGCGACGCGCAGTTCGCGCAGGATCGTGCGGCGGGCGTTCGATCCGGTGATCTGGTTGGTGGCGAGCGCGCGGACGGTGACCGCCATCGTCTGGCTACCGGCGTTTCCGCCCACCCCCGCGACGATCGGCATCAGCGCGGCGAGCGCGACCATCCGCTCGATCGTGTCGCTGAACCGGCTGATGATGACCGAGGCGACAAGCGCGGTGAGCAGATTGGCGAGCAGCCAGCGCACCCGCGCCTTGTAGCTGTCGATCACCGGCTCGTTGATGTCGCCCTCGCCCGCACCCGACAGGCGGAGAATGTCCTCGCCCGCTTCCTGCTGGATGATGTGGACGACGTCATCGACGGTGATCATGCCGACCAGCCGTCCGCCCGGATCGACCACGGCGGCGGAGATCAGCGCATATTTCTGGAATCGCAGCGCCACTTCCTCCTGGTCCATGTCGACCGGGATCATCGTGTGCTCGCGTTTCATCACGTCGGCGATGGGAATCTGGCGCGGGCAGCGCAGCACCCAGCTCAACTGGCAGGTACCGACGGGTCGGTGCGCGACGTCGACGACGAAGATCTCCCAGAAGTCGGTGGTGAGGTCGGCATTGTCGCGCAGATAGTCGATGACGTCGCCGACCGTCACATGGTCGGGCACCGCGATCAGGTCGCGCTGCATCAGGCGGCCGGCCGATTCCTCGGGATAGGCGAGCGCGCTTTCGATGGCCGCGCGGTCGGCGGGCTCCATCGCCTCCAGCACCGCCTGCTGGTCGGCTTCCTCCAGATCCTCGATGATCGCAACGGCGTCGTCGGTGTCGAGCTCGCTCGCCAGCTCGGCGAGCTGCTTGGGTTCGAGGGCGTCGACGATCTCGTCACGCACATAATCGTTGAGTTCCGACAGCACTTCGGCGCTGAGCAGTCCGCCGAGCGCGGTCGCCACATCGCCCCTGCAGTCGGCGGGCACGAGTTCGAGAAGGTCGGCGATGTCGGCGGGGTGGAGCGGCTCGACCAATGCGCGCGCGTCATCGGGCGCGCCATTCTCGACCGCCGCCATGACCGCGCGGACGAATTCGGGTTTGAGCCGGTCGTCCTCGTCATGCGAGGTGCCGGGCGCGTCCTCTCCCTCCAGAACGGCGGCGCGGGCGATCACTTCCTCTTCGCTCATCGCAGCCTCCTTCCAGCACCGGTCGCGGACAATCGACGCTTTCGCCCAGCGGTCCCGGAAATGCAACGGCGGCCGGCTCCATTCGTTGCGGACTGGTTCGAAGGGGCGGGGGGTTCCCTTGACCGCCGCGATGCGTATAGGCGGCGTGAGTTCGACTGAAAGGAATTGATGTGGCCGACCAGACCCTGACCCTCACCCTCGACAGCGGCGGCGACGTCGTGATCAAGCTGCGCCCCGATCTGGCGCCCGGCCATGTCGAGCGCATCACCTCGCTCGCCAAGGACGGCTTTTATGACGGCGTGGTGTTCCACCGCGTCATCCCCGGCTTCATGGCGCAGGGCGGCGATCCGACGGGCACCGGCATGGGCGGGTCGAAGCTTCCCGACCTCAAGGCCGAGTTCAACGCCGAACCGCATGTACGCGGCGTCTGCTCGATGGCGCGCGCGCAGAACCCCAACAGCGCGAACAGCCAGTTCTTCATCTGCTTCGACGACGCGACCTTCCTCGACAAGCAGTACACCGTCTGGGGCCAGGTGACCGAGGGCATGGAGCATGTCGACGCACTGCCCAAGGGCGAGCCGCCGGCAACGCCGGGCAAGATCGTGAAGGCGACGGTTTCGGAATAGACAAGGGTGGAGACCCTCACCCTCCCACCGCCTGACGGCGGCGGGCCCCTCCCTCTCCCGATGGGAGAGGGAAGGAGGCGCAAAGCGCCGGGAGGTTGAGGGTTTGTCCGATCCCGTTATCCGCCTCCACCCCGATTGGCTCGCCGCCCTCAAGGACGAGTTCGCCGCGCCCTACATGGCCGCGCTCAAGGCCTATCTGGTCGGGCGCAAGGCCGCGGGGGCGCGCATCTTCCCCAAGGGCAGCGCTTGGTTCCGCGCGCTCGACCTGACGCCACCCGATGCGGTGCGCGTCGTCATCATCGGACAGGACCCCTATCATGGCGAGGGGCAGGCGCACGGCCTGTGCTTCAGCGTCCAGCCCGGCGTCCGTCCGCCGCCGAGCCTCGTCAACATCTTCAAGGAACTGAAGAGCGACCTCGGCCTCGATCCCCCGCGCCACGGCTTTCTTGAGCATTGGGCGGCGCAGGGCGTGCTGCTCCTCAACACCGTCCTGACCGTGGAGATGGGGCAGGCGGCCTCGCATCGCGGCAAGGGCTGGGAGCGGTTCACCGACGCGGTGATCGCCCATGTCGCCGCGCGCGAGACGCCAACCGTTTTCCTGCTGTGGGGAAGCCACGCCAGGGCGAAGGCGGCGATGATCGATCCTGACCGGCATTGCATCCTGGCCGCCGCGCATCCATCGCCACTGTCGGCGCACAATGGCTTTTTCGGCTGCCGCCATTTCAGCCGCGCCAACGCCTTCTTGCAGTCGAAAGGTCTTTCGCCCATCGACTGGGCACTTCCCGCCAACCCCGCTCAGACAGGATCATAACCATGGCATCCGGCCTCGCCGCCCTTCTCGACGACGTTGCCGCCATCGCCAAGCTCGCCGCCGCATCGGTCGACGATGTCGGCCTGGCGGCGGGCAAGGCGACCAGCAAGGCGGCGGGCGTCGTCATCGACGATACCGCCGTCACCCCGACTTATGTCACGGGCCTGTCGCCCGCGCGCGAACTGCCGATCATCTGGCACATCGCGGTGGGATCGCTTCGCAACAAGCTCCTCATCCTGCTGCCCGCCGCGCTGCTGCTCAGCGCCTTCGCGCCCTGGGCGATCACGCCGCTGCTGATGATGGGCGGCGCGTTCCTGTGTTTCGAGGGCGCGGAAAAAGTGATCGAGGCGTTCTGGGGCGAAAACCCGTCGGAGGAGATCGTGGCGCATGACGATCCTGCCGAGCTTGAGCGCGAGCGGACCGGCGGCGCGATTCGTACCGACCTGATCCTCTCAGCCGAGATCATGGCGATCGCGCTGGCCGACGTGGCGGCAAGCCCGCTGCTGACTCAGGCGGTCGTGCTGGTGATCGTCAGCATCGGCGTCACCGCCGGTGTCTATGGCCTTGTCGCGCTGATCGTGAAGATGGACGACATCGGCCTCCACATGGTCCAGCGCGGCGGCTCGTCGGCGCATGCGGGCGAGATGCTGGTGCGCGCGATGCCGGGCGTGCTCGCTTTCCTGTCGACTGTCGGCATGCTGGCGATGCTGTGGGTTGGCGGGGGCATCATCGTCCACGGGCTTGAGGTCTTTCACCTCGACGCGCTGCCCCACGCGATCCACCATGTCGCCGAGGCGGCCGCGCACCTCGTCCCGGCGATCGGCGGCGTGGTCGAATGGGTCGTGGCGGCGATCGGATCGGGGCTGTTCGGGCTGGCCGTCGGCCTGCTGATCGTGCCCGTGGCGCACCGGCTGTTGCCGGGGCACTGACGCCCCGGCCATCGGATCACGCCCCGATCAGATCGCGCAAAGCCGCGAGGTGATCGTTTCCAGCTCGCGAATCTCGCTGCGCACATCGTCGACCTTCACGCGCCGTTCGGCGTTGCGCGCGTCGCGGCACAGCAGCACGTCGGCCTCCGCCGCGCGGAAGCCGTCGATCACAAGCTGGTGGAACTGGCTCGCGCGCTGGATGCTCGTCTCGATCTCGGCGATCTCCACCAGCGTGTTGCGGTCGTGGCGGTCGCGGATCGACACCAGCGCGCGCAACTCGGCGAGCAGCATGCCGAGATTGGGACGCGAGCGCCCGCCGATCAGCCGCATGTCGCCCGCCGCCGCGCGAAGCTGCGACAATTTTTCCATCGTCGCGCGCTCCAGTTCGCCCCAGGTCCGCACCAGCGTCCCGAGGAGCATGGTCACGGCGTCGCCGGTCTGTGCGTCGCGTGCCGGCTGGTGCGACGCTTCCGGCTGATCGCCAACGGCACCAGCAAACGGCTCTTCACGATCGAATTCCATCTTTGATTGCGTCCCACGCTGAAAGTGTATCATGGCGGGCGCTCCCCACGACGCCGCAGAGCGGTGAGGATGCACCCCGCAGGGGTCCCGACACAACGCCGATCGCGCTAACTTATCGTTCGGAAAGCACTATTTGCCGCGCAATGCGACGAATTGACGGGCAAGACGATGTCCCTGCGGTCAGAAATCGACCGCGACGCCCTTATGCTCCCAATCGCCGAAGCGAGTCGGGTTGAGCGCGCCGTCGGGGTCGCGCTCATAGAAATCGCGGTCGCCCTTCTGGTCGGGCTGCGGCACCGGCGGGCTCTTCGACAGATAGGCCGGGGGCTTTACATGGGGCGGTCGCTTGGCCATGCGGAACATATGGGCCGAAGCCGCACGCCGTTCAAGACCGAGGCCGACGCCCCCGGGGTCGCCGCACGCCGCGCCGCGCTGCGTCTGGCCGACGCGGTGCTGCGGCGGGGGCAACCGCTCGAGAGCGCGCTTCACGGCGCGACGCAGGGGCTGAAGGATCGCGCCGACCGGTCGCTGGTCCACGCCATTGTCGCCGAAACGCTGCGCCGCATCCCCGATCTCGACGCGATGATCGACGGGGCGACCGAGCGACCGCTGCCCGACGATGCCAAGGCGCGGATGGTGCTGCGGCTGGCGCTGACGCAGCATCTGGTGCTCGGCACGCCCGACCATGCGGTGATCGCGACCGCGCTGCCGCTGATGGAGGGCGGGCCGCGCAAGCTCGTCCATGGCGTTCTCGGCACGCTGTTCCGCTCGGGCGCAACGCTGCCCGACCTGCCGACCCTGCCCGCCGAGGTGGCGGTGCGGTGGCAGCAGGCATGGGGTGACGCGGCGCTGTCGGCAGCGGCACGCGCGCTTGGCCAGCGCGCGGCGATCGACATCAGCCTCGCCGATCCCGACGGGACCGCGACTTGGGCGGAGCGGCTGGGCGGCCAGTCGCTCGCTCCCGGTCATGTCCGGCTTGCCGCCGACACCGATGTCGCTTCGCTGCCCGGCTATGCCGATGGCGGCTGGTGGGTTCAGGACCTTGCCGCGTCGATACCCGCGCGGCTGCTGGGTGCGGGCGCGGGGCGGACGGTGGTCGACGCCTGCGCCGCACCGGGGGGCAAGACGATGCAGCTTGCCGCCGCAGGGTGGACCGTCATCGCGCTCGACCAGTCGCGGGCACGGACCGAGCGCATGGCCGACAATCTGGCGCGCACCCGCCTTGCCGCCGAGACGAAGGTCGGTGACGCACGCGAATGGCGCCCGGCCGAACCCGTCGATGCAGTGCTCCTCGATGCGCCGTGCACCGCCACCGGCATCTTCCGCCGCCACCCCGATGTCCTCCACCGCATCGGTGAGCGGCAGATCGCGGAAATGGTCGAGCTTCAGGCGGCGCTGCTGGCGAGCGTGGCGACATGGCTGAAGCCGGGCGGCGTGCTTGTCTACTCCACCTGTTCGCTGGAACCGGCCGAGGGTGAGGGGCAACTGGCGCATTGTCTGGCGGCACATCCGGACATGAAGCCGGTGCCGGTAGAAGGGGCGCAACTGCCGCAGGGGATCGCGCCGGCCAACGACGGCACCGTGCGGACCGGTCCGTGGACGCTTGCCGAGGCGGGCGGCGTCGATGGCTTCTTCGTGGCGATTCTGGAGAAGCGGCTTTAGGCTGTCCGCCGAAGATATTTGAAAATTCGGTCATTCCCGCCTGCGCGGGAATGACGAAGGGGGAATGGCCGGAGGGGCGCGGGAACGACGCAAGAAGGACACGGGAACGACGAAAAGGATGACCCAATTTCAGGCAGTCATCCCGCTATCCACAGCTTTCTCCGCGTTCCGGTTGCACCGCAAAAGCGCGATGGTTAAGGGGTCGATTCCATGTCCCCTGTCCGCATTGCGCCTTCGATCCTCTCCGCAGATTTCGCTCGTCTGGGCGAGGAAGTGCGAGCGATCGACGCGGCCGGGTGCGACTGGGTCCATGTCGATGTGATGGACGGACATTTCGTCCCCAACATCACCATCGGCCCTGCGGTGGTGAAGGCGCTTCGCCCCCACACGCAAAAGCCGCTCGACGTCCATCTGATGATCAGCCCGGTCGACGCCTATCTCGACGCCTTTGCCGAGGCGGGCGCGGACATTTTGTCCGTCCACCCCGAGGCCGGCCCGCACATCCACCGCTCGATCCAGCGGATCAAGGCGCTCGGCAAACAGGCGGGGGTCGTCCTCAACCCCGGCACACCGGCCAAGATGCTCGACTATCTGATCGAGGAGGTGGACCTGGTGCTCATCATGAGCGTCAATCCGGGGTTCGGGGGGCAGAGCTTCATCGAGAGCCAGTTGCGCAAGATCGAGGCGGTGCGCAAGATGATCGACAAGACCGGCAAGGCCATTGCGCTGGAGGTCGACGGCGGCATCGACCAGGCGACTGCGCCCCGGGTGATTGCCGCCGGGGCCGACGTTCTGGTGGCGGGAACGGCGACCTTCCGCGGCGGCCCCGACGCCTATGCCGAGAATATCCGGAGGCTCCGCGCGCCATGAACAAGCCCGCCCGGCGTCCCCGACAGGTGGAGGAGGAAACCCCGCTCGACGACAGCATCGAGCCGGGCAAGCGCCTCATCCGGCTCGACGGGGAGCATGGGCTGTCGCTGGCGGAACGGCTGTCGCACCATTTCTACCGGCTGACCTGGTCGACGCCGCTCCATGCGATGCGGCTCAAGGGCAAATATCCGCTCAAGCTGCTCGCGGTGCCCGATGACGAGATTTTGGGCAGCGCGCGCGCGGGCAAGGCGATCCGCACCGGCACCTTCCTCTTCCGGGGCCTGAAGCAGCCGATCGAGGGCATCGAATTCGACAAGATCGCCCAGCCGCCGGAATTTCAGGACTATATCCACAGCTTCCGCTGGCTGCGCGACCTGGCCGAAGCGGGACCGCGCGAACAGCTCGCTTCGGTGGGTGAGGCGATCATGCGCGGCTGGCTCGCCTGCCATGCGGAAACACCGCGCGAGCCGGCGTGGCGCGTCGACAACGCGGCCTGGCGGCTGCTGTTCTGGGCCAGCTATTCGCCCTATATCCTGTCGAGCGGCGATCTCGTCTACCGTTCGCTCGTCCTCAACAGCTTCGCGCGGACCGCGCGTCACCTCGACCGGAGCGCGGACAAGGCGCCGGTCGGGCTGGCGCGCATCGTCGGCTGGACCGGCGTGGTCGTCGCCGCGTTGCTGCTGCCCGGCGGCGAGCCGCGGCGCATTTTCGGCGAGGCGGGGCTGAAGCGCGCTCTCGAAGCCGGAATTTATGCCGACGGCGGCATCATCTCGCGCTCGCCGCTCGAACAGCTCGACGCGATCGCCGCGCTCGGCATGCTGCGCTCGGTCTATGACTGCCGGCGCGAAGTCATGCCGCAGTTCGTCTTGACCACGCTCGAACGCATGGTCGGGGCGCTGCTCGGCCTCGTCATGGGCGACGGCGGGCTGGGGAGTTGGCAGGGCGGAGCGCCCGTCCACGAGGATCATTTCGACAGCGTGATCCGCATGTCGCGCGTGCGGACCCGCCCGATGAAGCAGGCGCGCGACTGGGGCTATCAGCGGCTGGTGGCGGGGCACAGCACCGTCGTCGTCGACGCCGCGCCGCCGCCGGTCGCGCGGCTCGCCCACGCCGGCTGCGCGTCGACCTGCGCGATGGAGCTGTCCGACGGCCATCATCGCATCATCGTCAATTGCGGCGGCGCGGCGCTGGCGGGCGCGGCGCTTCCCGACGCGCTGGCGCGGGGGCTGCGCACGACCGCGGCGCACAGCACGCTCGTCCTGTCGGACAGCAATTCGACCGCGATCATGGCCGACGGCGCGCTGGGACGCGGCGTTCAGGAGGTCGAGCTCGACCGGCACGAGCTGGAACAGGGCAGCCGGCTGGAGGTCTCCCACGACGGCTATGTCCGCCGCTTCGGCTTTGTCCACCGGCGCATCCTGCTGCTCAGCCAGGACGGGCGCGAGCTGCGCGGCGAGGATGTGCTGCTGCCGTCGGGCAAGCGCCGCCGGCCGCAGGGCTGCCCCTTCACGCTGCGCTTCCACCTCGGTCCCGATGTCGAGCCGACGCTGACCGCTGACGGGCGCGGCGCGGTGCTTCGCCTGCTGCCCGAGGGGGCGATCTGGCAGTTCCGCATCGGCGAGGGCCGGCTGGAAGTCGAGGAAAGCTGCTGGGTCGACCAGGATGGTCGTCCCCACCGCAGCCAGCAACTCGCGATCGCCGGCGAGGCGTCGGCGGGTGGCGCCAGCCTCGGCTGGATCTTCAAGCGTTCAGGATAGGACTTTCCCATGGCAGACACCATCATCGGCCGGGCACTGTTGTCAGTGTCCGACAAGAGCGGCATCGTCGAACTCGCGCGGGCGCTCGATGCACGGGGCGTCGAGCTGGTCTCGACCGGCGGCACCGCCGCCGCGCTGCGTGACGCCGGGCTGACTGTCCGCGACATTTCCGACCTCACCGGCTTTCCCGAGATGATGGACGGGCGGGTCAAGACGCTTCATCCCAATGTCCATGGTGGCCTGCTCGCGGTGCGAGACGACGCGGCGCATGTCGCGGCCATGATGGAGCATGGGATCGAGCCGATCGACCTGGTGGTGGTCAACCTCTACCCCTTTGCGCAGACGGTGGCGCGCGGCGCGTCGCGCGAGGAGATCATCGAGAATATCGACATCGGCGGTCCCTCGATGGTGCGCTCGGCCGCCAAGAATCACGACAGCGTCGTCATCCTGACCGACCCTGCCGACTATGCGACGCTGCTGGCCGAGATGGAGGCCAATGGCGGCGCCACCACGCTCGCCTTCCGCCGGTCGATGGCGGCAAAGGCGTACAGCGCCACCGCCGCCTATGACGGCATGATCTCGAGCTGGTTCGCGCATGTCGATCAGGGGCAGAAATTCCCTCCCAGCGTCACCATGACCCGCCGCCTCGTCATGCCGCTGCGCTATGGCGAGAATCCGCATCAGGAGGCGGCGCTGTATGTTCCCGGCGGTCCGCATGTCAGCGGCATCGGTCAGGCTGAACAGGTGCAGGGCAAGGAACTGTCGTACAACAATCTCAACGACGCCAATGCCGCGCTGGAGCTGGTGGCGGAATTTCGCGATGGCCCGCCGACGGTCGTCATCGTCAAGCATGCCAATCCCTGCGGCGTGGCCAGCGCCGACTCCCTGATCGATGCCTATAATGCCGCGCTCGCCTGCGACAGCGTTTCGGCGTTCGGCGGCATCATCGCCTGCAACCGCCCGCTCGACGGCCCGACGGCCGAGGCGATGAGCGGCATCTTCACCGAGGTGGTCGTCGCCCCCGGTGCGGACGACGCCGCGCGCGCGGTGTTCGCGAAGAAGAAGAACCTGCGGCTCCTCCTGATCGACTCGCTGCCCGATCCGGCGCGCAGCGGCCAGACGCTGACGCTGATTGCAGGCGGCATCCTGGTGCAGGACCGCGACAACGGCCGGGTCTCGCGCGACGAACTCAAGCTGGTGACGAAGCGCGCGCCGACGGAACAGGAACTCGCCGATTGCCTGTTCGCCTGGACCGTCGCCAAGCATGTGAAGTCGAACGCGATCGTCTATGCCCGCAACGGCGTCACCGCCGGCATCGGCGCGGGCCAGATGAACCGCCGCGACTCAAGCCGCATCGCCGCCGAAAAGGCGCGCGAAGCCGCCGCGACGCATGGCTGGGCGGAACCGCTGACGGTCGGCAGCGCGGTCGCCTCCGACGCCTTCTTCCCCTTCGCCGACGGGCTGATGGCGGCGGTCGAAGCGGGCGCGACGGCAGTGATCCAGCCCGGCGGGTCGATCCGCGACGACGACGTCATCGCCGCCGCCGACGAGGCGGGTCTGGCGATGATGTTCACCGGGATGCGCCACTTCCGGCATTGATCGCTCACCGTTCGTGCTGAGGAAGGACTGACCCCGGACTTGATCCGGGGGAAGGCCTGTCTCGAAGCACTTTGGACTTCGAGACGCCACTTCGCTGCGCTCAGCGGCTCCTCAGTCCGAACGGAGACCGGAGTGCGCGTCCGGCCAATCACCCCTCGTGCATTGCCTTGCGCCGTTCCTCGATGGCCTTGTGGCTGTCGGGCTCGGCCATGCGGCGGTGCATCGCGGCGACAACGCTGTCGGGCAATATGTCGGCGAACACCGATTGTACCTTGTTCATGAAGCCGCTGATGACCTTGGTGTCGCCCGCCAGCAGCGCGTCATAGCCGTCGATCGCCACCTTCGCGGGGTCGGCCTTGTCCGACCGGCCGACCTTGGTGTCTTGCATATGCGCATCCTCGAAGAAGCGCGTGTCGGTGGCGCCGGGCCACAGGCAGGTCACGACCACCCGCGTGTTCGTCAGCTCCTCCGCCAGCCCGGCGCAGAAATCGTCGATGAACGCCTTGGTGCTGTTGTAGACGAGCTGGAACGCGCCCGGCAGATGGCCGGCGATCGACCCGGTGACGAGGATACGGCCCGCGTCGCGCGAGCGCATCTGCCGCCCGACCTCGTGGATCAGCCGGATCGTCCCGGTGACGTTGGTGTCGACGATGTGCCGCACCTCCTGCCACGACTGGTCGAGGAACTCGCCGCCGCCGCCGGTGCCGGCATTGGCCATCAGCACGTCGATCTGGCGGCCAGCCAGGACGCCGGTGAGCGCGTTATAGCCGTCTTCGGTGGCCAGGTCGCAAATCACGCATTCCACGGACTGCGCCCCTGCGGCGCGGGTCGCCTGCTCGGCCTCGGACAGGTCGCGGTCGGCGGCGAGGACGAGTTGCACGCCGTCCTGCGCCGCACGCTTTGCCAGTTCCAGTCCGATGCCGCTCGACGCGCCGGTGATGACGACGAGGCCGGACAGTTTTTCGATCGGTTCCTTGCTCATCATGCGGTCTCCAGTACCGGCGCTTCGGCAGCGTCCCTCACCTGAGCGGACGGGCTGCTCTCCATGCCTGGCTTCAGCACCACTTTCGTCCAGCTATTCTGCTGATCGTGGAAGTTCCGATAGCCTTCCGCCGCGTCTTCGAGCGGAAGCCGGTGGCTGATGAGGAACGTGGTATCGAGCGTCCCGTCCTCGATCTTGGCCAGCAAGTCCCGCGTGTAGCGCTGGACATGCGTCTGGCCGGTGCGGACCTGAAGACCCTTCTCCATGAGCGCGCCCAGCGGGAACTTGTCCGCCATGCCGCCATAGACTCCGGGGATCGACACGCGGCCGCAGCGGCGTACCGCCAGGATCGCCTGACGAAGCGCATGCGCGCGGTCGGCACCGATGCCGACCTTCTGCTTCACCACGTCGAAGATATTGTCGATCGCGAAGCCGTGCGCTTCCATGCCGACCGCATCGATTACCGCATCGACGCCGATGCCGCCCGACATTTCCATCAGCGCCTCATGGACATTGGTCGTGCGGAAATTGACCGTCTCCGCGCCCATCTGCCGCGCCAGCTCCAGCCGGTGCGGATAATGGTCGATCGCGATCACCTTGGCCGCGCCCATGACCTTGGCCGACTGGATCGCGAACAGGCCCACGGGGCCACAGCCCCAGACGGCGACGGTGTCGTCGGGCTGGATATCGGCATTTTCGGCCGCCATCCATCCGGTCGGCAGGATGTCGGTCAGGAACAGGACCTTGTCGTCCTCCAGATGGTCTGGAATGACGAGCGGCCCGACATCGCTGAAGGGGACGCGGACATATTCCGCCTGTCCGCCGGCATAGCCGCCGGTCATGTGCGAATAGCCGAACAGGCCCGCCATCGGATGGCCGTAGAGGGGCGCCGACAGTTCCTGCTTTTCAACGGGATTGCTGTTGTCGCAGGCCGAATATTCGTCGCGGTTGCAGTGGAAGCAAGACCCGCAACTGATCGTGAACGGCACGATCACGCGTTGGCCCTTCTGCAACGTGCTTTGCGGGCCGGTCTCGACAACTTCGCCCATGAATTCATGGCCGAGGACATCGCCGGCGATGACGCCGGGAATGACGCCGTCATAGAGGTGGAGGTCCGATCCGCAGATGGCGGTCGATGTGACCTTGATGATCGCGTCGCGGGGATTGACGATCTCGGGATCGTCGACGGTTTCGACGCGGACGTCCTGCTTGCCTTGCCAGGTCAGTGCTCGCATGTCAGGCCTCCTTCATCTGTGAAGCGCGGGTTCCGCTCTTGGTCCGGGCTGAGGTGGCGATCTCGCCTGTCTCCATCAGCATCTTGAATCGCTTGAGGTCGTGGCGCGCCTGCACTTCGGGCTCGCGCATCGTCATCTTGGCGATAAGGCGGCCCGCTTCGCCGGCGGGCGGCTTGTAGGCGACGATCACCGAGACGCGGGTACCGCGGTCGCCCGGAGCGTCCTCGAATGCCACGCGGCCTTCGGTGTCGATGTCGGAACCCTCAACCGAGCGCCAGGCGATCAGTCGGCCCGCCTCGTCCTTCACCACTTCGGTCTCTACATCGACCGTCCGGCCAAGCGGTGCGCGGATCGTCCAGATTGAGCGGCTATTGCCGCCGGTCGGCACTACCTTGACCACATTTTCCATGAACTGCGGCAGATTCTGGAAATCGCGCCAGAAATCGAACAGCTCCTGGCGCGGCTTGGCGATGGTGACGGAAAAGCCGGTCACGTCATATTTGCCGAAGCTGCGGCGGGCGGTGTGACCCGGCGCGCTGTCGGGCTCGTGGGGGGTGCTCTTGCGCCGCGCGGCGACGATCGCGCCGACTCCGGCCGCGATGATGAGCGCGGCAATTGCCGACCCACCGCCGATGGTCCTCGATGCGGACATGGCAGTTCCTTTCGTGAAGGGATATCGGCGGACCAATGCCCTGCGCACCGCCCTTGTTCCGGCGACTGGTCGCAAAGTGGAAACGATCGGGGGCAAGCGGATCGGAGCGCGGTGTGACTATCCAGTTCGTCATGCCAGCGAAAGCTGGCACCGCTTGGAGGACAAGGCGCACCATCCGCCGCCAGCGACCCCAGCCTTCGCTGAGGTGACGGAAAACGGAGTTCGCCCAGTGGACCGTGCCTCCCCGCCTTCGCAGGCCCAGGGAGGTATCAGTCCTGCGCCGCGCGCTCCAGTTCCTTCGGCTTCCTGTCCTCGAAGATGCGCGCCAGCTCGGCCTCTTCCTCGCTCGAAAGCTGCTCCGCCGCCTCGACGAACATCTCTTCCTCCTCCTCGTCGATATGGTGAATGTAGCGGTCGCGCATCCTGCCGAACGTCTTCATCCAGACCTCGGCCTCGACATCCATCGCCGCCAGTTCCGCGAGATAATCGTCGATTTCCTTATGCTCCGACACGCTGTGCTGCGCCTCCTCGCGAAGCTCGGGCATGCGCAGCATGGTGGCGTAGAGGCTTTCCTCCTCGGCGGCGGCATGCGCGGTCACTTCGATGCGGAACTTCGTGAACAGCGCCTGCCGCTCGTCCGAACCGGCCGCCTTCTCGATCTTGTCGAGAAGGTCGCGATGATTGTCGTGGTCCTGTTTCAGATGGGCGAAAATGCGGGCGTCGGCCATGGGCGTGTCCTTTGGTGCAGCGTTACGCTGCGACAACGCTCGTTCCCCGAAAAGGGTTCAGCCGGGCCGCGTCTCAGGGGACCGAGCTGTTGCCGGGGGCAGTGACCCCGGGCGCGGGCGTGCCCTGCTGCTGCGCTTCTTCGGCGCGCACATTGGCCTCGATCTGCTCCGACTCGGCGTCGATTCCCGACAGACGCTTCTCGCGCGCGGCGGCCACGGCGTCGGCCCAGCTCGCATCGCCCAGCATCGCGCGCCGTTCGGCACGGGCCTGCTGCGCGATCTGCTGGAAGCAGCCTGTAAAGCCGCCGCCGCCGGTGGGCGAGCAGCTCTGCGTACCTTCGCGGCCGACATATTCGATCGACTGCGCGCGCAGCGCCCAGCTTTGCGTCTGCGGATCATTGGGATCGGTGCGCAGCTCCCTCGGGATGCGGAAGCGGTCATTGTCGGGCAGGCGCGCGCAGACCAGGATCTCGTCGCCCTCGCTCACCGGGCAGGGGTCCTCGCCATAGACGATCACCTGCTTGACCTTTTCGGGTGCGGGCGGCCCCGCCTCCTGCGCGAGCGCTCCGGTCGTGGTGCCGACCGCCAGCAGCGTCAGGGCGGGGATCAGCATTCGGGGAGTCATCATGGTTTCGGTCCTGCGTGCGGATGGATCAGATACGGGAGGAGAGGGCGATGGCCACCCTGCACCCGGCGCGGATGACGCCGGAGAGCAGCGGATAGCCGGGCGCCCGTTCCGCTCCTGCGGCGATGGCGGCGTCGCGATGCTCGACCTCGTCCTTCTGGAAATCGGCGATGGCCTCGCTGAGTTCCGGATCGTCGTCGCCGAGGTCGCGAAGCTGCTGGTCGTAATGGCGGTCGATTTCGGTCTCGATGGCGGCGGTGGCTGCCATGGCCGCTTCCGGCCCGATCAGCGCGGTCGCCGCGCCCAGTGCGAAGCCCGCCACGTCCCACACCGGCTGGAGCAGGGTCGGGCGCACGCCGCGCCGCGCCATCATCGCGTTGAACTGCGTCAGGTGCCGCTCTTCCTGCGCGGCCATGCCGGCGATCTGCCGTCCCATCGGGTGCCGGTCGCCGAGCACCGCAAGTTGCCCAGCGTAGATTCGCGTCGCACCATATTCGCCCGCCTGATCGACGCGCAGCATCGCCGCGCGGTCCGCGCGAGCCCCGCCGGGGCGTGGCGGCAGGTCGGATCGGTCGGCATCGGTCATGCGCGTCTCCAGCGTGCAAGCAGGGCCAGGATGGCGAGCGCGCCGCCCAGCGAGAGGATGGCGTTATAGCCCGCCATCGAAATGCCGAGCAGCGTCCAGGCCGCAACGTCGCAGCGGACGAGCGGCGCGGCCATGATCGCGTCGAGCGTCGACGTGCCGCTCCCCGCGCCCGGCAATCCGGCGGTGCAGGCGGTCAGCCCTTCCCACCAGCCATATTCGACCCCGGCATGGAAAACGCCGATGCCGCCGCTCACCGCGATGCCGATGGCGGCGAGCAGGGTCAGCGCGCCGCTCTGCCGTGCGCTCTGACGGAGCGCGATGGCGGCGAGTGCCAGCACGATGGCCGCCAGGTGCGGCCAGCGCTGCCAGTAGCACATCTCGCACGGGGCCAGCCCGCCCAGATATTGGAACGCGATGGCACCGCCGAGCAGCGCCGTCGGCAACAGGACCGCGACGGCGCGTGCGTGCGACAGCGGGCGTTCGCTCCGTGGCGGGGTCGGCGCGCGCATCAGTTGCGGCTCGGCTTGCCTTGCGCGACCGCCTTGGCGGCGAGAGTCGGGCCGACCTTGACGCGCTCGATCGTCTGAAGCGCGTAATGGAGCTGGAAATCCTCGATCCCCTGCGCCTTGAGCTGCTCGGGCGTCAGCTTGAAGCGCGGATCCTCGGCGACGTCCTGCGCCAGCTCGCTATTCTCCAGCTTGGCCTCGTTGATGAGGTGGCGGCGGAGGTCGCTTTCCCGATATTTGGGGCGCTTGGCATAATCGGGGTCGGAAATCTGCGGCACGGGTATGTCGGGCGAGATCCCGCCTTCCTGCACCGACCGGCCCGACGGCGTGTAATAGCGCGCGGTGGTCAGGCGGAGCGCCGTCGTCCCCGAAAGGGGCAGCAGCGTCTGCACGCTGCCCTTGCCGAAGCTGCGTTCGCCCATCACCAGCGCGCGATGCTGGTCCTGGAGCGCGCCGGCAACGATCTCCGACGCCGACGCCGATCCGGCATCGATCAGCACGACGATCGGCAGGCCCTGCGTGTCGTCGCCCGCGCGGGCATAATAGGTCTGGGTATCGCCCGTCCCGCGCCCGCGCTGCGACACCACGACCCCGCTTTCGAGGAAAGCGTCGGACACCGCCACCGCCTCGTCGAGCAGGCCGCCGGGATTGGACCGCAGGTCGAGCACATAGCCGGTCGGCTTGCGCCCCAGCGCCTTGTCGATCGCGCGGATCGCCATGCGCACGTCGGCGCCGGTGTTGGCGGAGAAGCTGATGATGTCGATCACGCCGACATTGCCCTTCACGCTCCACTTGACCGGCCGCAGTTCGATGACCGCGCGGTTGACGGTCACGTCGAACGGCTCGTCGCGGCCTTCGCGGGCGATGGTCAGCTTGACCGGGGTGCCGGGGCGGCCGCGCATCTTGTCGACCGCCTCGTCGAGCGTGCTGCCATATATGAGCTGCCCGTCGATATGGGTGATGAAGTCGCCGGCCTTCAGCCCCGCCTTCCATGCGGGCGTGTCCTCGGTCGGCGCGATCACCTTGACCACGCCCTCTTCCATCGTCACCGACAGGCCGATGCCGCCGTAATTGCCGTCGGTCTGCGTGCGGAGCTGCTGGAAATCGCGCGAATCGAGATAGGAGCTGTGCGGGTCGAGGCTGGTCAGCATGCCGCTGATCGCGCCCTTGATCAGCGTTTCGTCATCGACCTTCTCGACATAATTGGCCTTCACCCGCTGGAACACGTCGAGGAACAGGTCGAGCTGGCGATAGGTGGTGCTTTCGCCCTGCGCCATCAGCGCGGTGCTGGCCGGGACGAGCGCCATCGCGCCCGCCAGGGCGAGCGAGCGGAAAAGCAGCGGATGGCGGACGGTGGGCATCGGCACTCTTTCGACGTCAGCGGAGCGAGGCTCCTGTTCACCGCAATATAGGCGCGCGCGCGCGGCCTGCATAGCGGGCCTGCGACGGTGCGCCTTGCTGTATTGCGGACCGATGAACGGCGGGCCGCGATTTGATTTTGGAGCCATAGCCGGTAAAGGCCCGATCATCATGACCGATCTGCCCAAGACCTTCGAGCCCGCCGCCATCGAGGCGAAATGGTACGCCCATTGGGAGGGGAGCGGCCTGTTCCGCCCCGAGCGCCCTGACGCGGTGCCCTTTACGATCGTCAACCCGCCGCCCAATGTGACGGGCAGCCTGCATATCGGCCATGCGCTCGACAACACGTTGCAGGACATCGTGATCCGCTACGAGCGGCTGCGCGGCAAGGACGCATTGTGGGTCGTTGGCACCGACCATGCGGGGATCGCCACGCAGATGGTGGTGGAGCGCAACCTCAACAGCCAGGGCGTCAAGCGCACCGACATGAGCCGCGACCAGTTCATCGAGCATGTCTGGGAGTGGAAGGCGCAGAGCGGCGGCACGATCACGCGCCAGCTCCGCCGTCTCGGCTGCTCGATGGACTGGTCGCGCGAGCAGTTCACGATGGACCCGCATTTCACGCGCGCGGTCGTGAAGGTGTTCGTCGACCTCTATAACGAGGGGCTGATCTATCGCGACAAGCGGCTGGTCAACTGGGACCCGGGCCTGAAAACCGCGATCAGCGACCTGGAAGTCGAAACGCGCGAGGTGAACGGCCATTTCTGGCACTTCCGCTATCCGCTCGCTGACGGCGTGACGCTGGCTGACGGACGCGATTTCATCGAGGTGGCGACGACCCGGCCCGAAACGATGCTCGCCGACATGGCGGTCGCCGTGCACCCGGAGGACGAGCGTTACAAGGCGGTCGTCGGCAAGCATGTCGTGCTGCCGATCACCGGGCGGCGCATCCCTGTCGTCGCGGACGAGCATGCCGACCCGGCGCTCGGCACGGGCGCGGTCAAGATCACGCCCGGCCATGACTTCAACGATTTTGAAGTGGGCAAGCGCGCGGGCTTCAGGCCCTCCGAAATGCTCAACATGCTCGATGCGGACGCGAGAGTGGTGCAGTGCGGCGGGATACCGGATGAACTGCTGGGCCTCGACCGGTTCGATGCGCGCAAGGCGGTCGTTGCCGCGCTCCGGGCAAGCGGCCATCTGGTCATGCAGACGGGCAAGACCAAGGACGGCGAGCCGGTGGAGCTGGAGGCGGAGCCGCGCACGATCCAGACGCCCTATGGCGACCGGTCGGGCGTGGTCATTGAACCGTGGCTGACCGACCAATGGTATGTCGACGCCGCGACGCTCGCCAAGCCCGCGATCGAGGCGGTGCGGTCGGGCGCGATCGAGATCGTGCCGAAGAGCTGGGAAAAGACCTATTTCAACTGGATGGAAAACATCCAGCCGTGGTGCGTGTCGCGGCAGTTGTGGTGGGGGCACCGGATACCGGCTTGGTCGAGCGCGGGGTCGCTCGATACTGGAGAACCCATTCGCGTTTACGTCTGTGAGACCGAAGAAGAGGCTGTTGCCAAGGCGGAGCGCGATGCAGGCGATCGTCGTGTCATCGTTTTCGACAACTGGGAAGCTGCGGAAGGTGAAGAAAATGCCGTTCTGCCGACTATGTATGATGATGACGTTTATGCGCTAGTTCGCGACCCTGACGTCCTCGACACCTGGTTCTCCTCCGCCCTGTGGCCCTTCGCGACGTTGGGGTGGCCCAATCCTCCCCAGCATGGGGAGGTGGCACCCGGTGCGTCAGCATCGGGTGACGGAGGGGCGGATGCTCTTGGCGCAGTGCGCGAGGAAAGCCCCCTCCACCATCCTGCGGATGGTCCCCCTCCCCGTGCCAGGGAGGATTTGGTCGCCCGCCATTATCCCAACGACCTGCTCATTTCCGGCTTCGACATCCTGTTCTTCTGGGATGCGCGCATGGCGATGCAGGGCATCCATTTCATGAACGATGTGCCGTGGAAGCGGCTGTACCTCCACGGCCTCGTCCGCGCCGCCGACGGCCAGAAAATGTCCAAGTCCAAGGGCA
>CAZHGR010000019.1:0-37011 GCA_964532255.1 uncultured Sphingobium sp. | reverse complement strand
CATATTGCGCATAGAAATGCGAGAAGTCGGGGACGAGATCCTTGATCACGTCCATATGCGGCAGCGGCGTGATGCGGATGTCGCCCGACCCGCAATCCTCGATCGCGGTAGTGCAGGCGAGGCCGTTCTTGCCGTTGATGTTCATCGAGCAGGACCCGCAGATGCCCTCGCGGCACGACCGGCGGAACGTCAGCGACGAATCCTGCTCGCTCTTCATCTTGATGAGCGCATCGAGCACCATCGGCCCGCACTTGCCCTCATCGATCTCGAACGTGTCGTAGCGGGGATTCTCGCCGCTGTCGGGATTGTAGCGATAGACCTTGAACTTGCGGACCTTGCCTTCGCTGCTCGTCGCCTTGTGAGTCGCGCCGTTGGAGCGGATCTTGCTGTTGGCGGGCAAAGTGAATTCGGCCATGAGTCTGTCTTCCCTGAATGCGGCGCATCCTCCCTATGGGTCGCGCAGACCAAAAATCAAGGAAAGATGAGGCGGTCGGATACCCGCCGTAACGCCTGCGGCACAAATTTCCGGCTGACGCGTTCAGGGCGGCATGATGGAAACGATGTCGGCGGCCCCGCGAGAGGGTCAGGTCTGGATGGTCACCAACGCGTCGAGCGGCAGTCATGATGTCGGCCATATCGAGGCGGTCGAGCGCATGTTTCGGGGCGCCGGTCGCCCCGTCTCGCGCCGGATAACGATCGGCGAGTCGCAATTGCCCAAGGGAGAGGAGGCGCAGGCCGCAGGCGTTGGCCTCGTCATCCTCCACGGCGGCGACGGCACGATCAGCAGCGCGGCCTCTGCGCTTGACGGCTGGGACGGCGACATATTGGTGCTGCCCGGGGGCACGATGAACCTGTTGTCGCGGGCGCTTCATGGCGAACTTCCGGTCGAGGAAATCGCGCGGCAGGCGCTCGAAATGCCGCTCCCGGCGGCGCATATTCCCACCATCAACGGCGAAGGCCATTGCGCTCTGGCGGGGATCATCGCCGGGCCAACGACGATCTGGGGCGATGTGCGCGAACAGGCGCGGCATGTCGACATCGCGGCGCTGGCGAGCACGATACCCGAGGCGCTGACCGAGACGCTGTCGGGCGACGACATCGCGGTGGACGGCATCGACGACTGCTACCAGGCGATCTATCTTCAGCCCTCGGGCGACGGCATCGCGGTGCGCGGCGTGCTCGCGCGCAACGCGGCGGAACTGATCGCCCATGGCTGGGCCTGGCTGTCGGGCGACTTTCGCGAAGGCCCCCACGTCACGCTCGGTATCGTCCCGGAGTTGACGTTGCGCGGACCGCGCCCCATGGGGCTGCTGGTCGACGGCGAGAAGAAAGAGGGAGCCGCAGCGATGACCTTCCGGCGCGGCACGAGCTGCCATCGCTATCTGTCGTGCCTGGGTGGCGCGCGATGGCCCTGATCCTTCACGCCAGCGACCTGCATTTCGGCGCGGAGGATCGCGCGGCGCTCGACTGGTTCATGGCCGAAGCGGCGGCGCGGCGCCCGGACGCCATCGTGATCACGGGCGATCTGACGATGCGCGCCCGCAAGCGCGAATTCGATGCGGCGCGCGCCTGGCTGGCGGCGCTGCCCGCGCCCGTGTCGGTCGAGGTCGGCAATCACGACCTTCCCTATTTCGACATCTACGCGCGCATCTTCACGCCCTATCGCCGCTATCACGCCGTGGAGCGCTATATCGAACGGCCGATGACGCTGGCCGATGTCGCGATCATCCCGTTGCGAACCACTGCCCGCGCCCAGTTGCGGCTGAACTGGTCGAAGGGGACGGTGCGGCAGCGCCGGATCGAGCGCGCGCAGGCGATGCTCGGGCGCAGCCAGGCGCGCCATCGCCTCGTCACCTGCCACCATCCGCTGGTCGGCAGCGACCATCTGAAGAACGGCCAGACCCGCAACGGCACCGCCGCACTTCATGCGCTGGCGGAGGCTGGAGCGACAGCGGTGCTGTCGGGCCATGTCCACGACCCCTTCGACCGCGAGGTCACGATCGGATCGCAAACGGTGCGGCTGATCGGCGCGGGCACGCTGTCCGAACGCGTCCGCCAGCATCCGCCGAGCTTCAACGCGATCAACCTGACCGTCGACGGGCTCGACGTCGAGGCGGTCTTCGCGTCCTGAACCGGCAGGAACGCCGCGGCCCAACAAGGGAGTCGCTTTCCCGCACGCCGCAGGAGTATGCTGGGGCATGATGTCATCGCTCCGCCTTGCGCCCGCACTCGCTGCCGCCCTGCTGATCGGCAGCGCGCCGCTCTCCGCCGCTCCGGCACCTGACGCCAGCCTCGCGCGACTCGACCGCATCCTGAAATCGGTGCCGCTGATCGACGGACACAACGACTGGCCGATGGCGCTTCGCATGAGGGCCAAGGACGACCGCTGGACGGTGCCGCTGGAAACGCTCGACACCGAAGCCTATGACACCGACATCGCGCGGCTGCGCAAGGGCCGCGTCGGGGGGCAGTTCTGGTCGGTCTATGTGTCGGCCAACCTGCCCGAGCAGGAACAGGTCGAGCGAACGCTCGAGCAGATCGACCTCGTCCGGCAGCTTCCGCGCCGCTACCCCGACATCTTCACCATCGTCCGCACCGCCGACGAGGTGCGCGCCGCCTATCGCGCGGGGCGGATCGCCTCGCTGATCGGGGTCGAGGGCGGCGGCCAGATCGACGGCAGCTTCTCGGTGCTTCGCGCCTATCATGCGCTGGGGGCGGGCTATCTGACGCTGACCCATTCCAAGACCATCGCCTGGGCCGACAGCGCCACAGACGCGCCCCAGCATGACGGGCTGACCGGATTCGGTGTGGAGGTCGTTCGCGAACTCAACCGGCTCGGCATGCTGGTCGATCTCAGCCATGTCAGCGAAGCGACGATGCGCGACGCCATAACCGCCAGCCGGGCACCCGTGATCTTCTCCCACTCCAGCGCGCGGGCGCTGTGCGACCACACGCGCAACGTGCCCGACGACGTGCTGAAGCTGACCGCCGCGAACGGCGGGATCGTGATGATCAATTTCGCGCCGCAGTATATCTCGGAGCAGCGGCGGCTGTGGGGCGGCGCGCAGGCGGCCGAGGCGGCGCGGCTCAAGACGCTGTTCACCGGCGAACCCGACAAGGAGAAGGCCGCGCTCGACGCCTGGTCGAAAGCGAACCCGGAACCGGTCGTCACCGTCGCGATGGTCGCGGATCATGTCGATCATGTCGCCAAGGTCGCGGGCTTCGACCATGTCGGGCTGGGCGGCGACTATGACGGGTTGCCCAAACTGCCCGAGGGGCTGGAGGGCGTGGACGGCTATCCGGCGCTGATGATGGAGCTGATGCGGCGTGGCTGGACCGATGCCGACCTCGCCAAGCTCGCGGGGGGCAACATCCTGCGCGTGATGCAGGATGCCGAACGCGTTGCGCGGACGATGGCGCGGGAGGCACCTGCCGTCATGACCGTGCCGAAACCCAAGGCCGGATAAGAACGCCGCCTGATCAGCGCGGACGCGGTGACGGCGGAGCACCGCCCGTCGCCGCCCGCCCGTCCTCGGCCCCGGGCGGTGCCAGTGCCTTGCCCGTCGCGCTTTCCGCCTGCGATTCGAGCGCGGTCGCGGTGCGCGGCTCCAATATGGCCGCCGCCTCGATCACATCGAGAGCCCGGTGCGCCTCGTTCCAGCGGCGGGCGAGTTGCAGCCAGTCGGTGATCGCGGGCTGCCGCTCGATTGCCTCCATCTCCTCGATGGCGACGTCGACCTGGCCGGTCTCCACTGCGCGCCGCGCGCGCATGAGGCGCAGTTCGGGGGCGGGCGACGGCGCTTTCGCGTTGCGGAGAACCGCCGCGCCGCGAATCTCGCGCAGCAGCCCGCTCCACCAGCCCTCCTCGCGCTCTCCGGACTTGAGGCTGATGTCGTCGAGCCCGATGCGCAGGTCGGCCAGGGTCACGGGCTCCGCGGCGGCGTTGACGATGGTCGCGACCGCCTTCGGCTGGGCGTCGCCGAAACGCGCGCGCAATGCCGCCTCGACATAGCCGAGCGGCCGTCCCGCATCGAGCGCGCGCCGCGCCGCGAAGGCGGTCATGATCGCCTCCGCCCGGTTGGCGTTGTAGCTCGCCGCCTGCGCCGCCAGCGAAATCCGCGCCAGCCGCTGTTCGAGCGCCGCGACATGGGCGACCTGCTCGGTCAGCGTTCCGGCCGCCGGTTCGGTCGCTTCCGCATAATTGGCGGCGGGATCGTAGACGCCCGTCATGTTGGTGGCGGCATCGACGCTGTTCTCGGCAGGCGCGTCCGAACCGCCGCTCCGGAGCCGCTGCCAGTTGTTCGAGAGCCAGATCGACGCGGCGGCACCCGCGACGAAGGCGATGAGCAGAAGAGCGATGATCAGGCGGGAGCTGATGCCGCGGCGGGGGGCTGCAACGGGCTGAATGTGGTCGTCTGCCGTCATGCGGTTCTGGCGATGGTCATGGCGCGAAGAACCTAGCCTAATCTGAGGGGCTGACAACCCTCTGCACGCACGCGATCATTTCGATGTCGTTCCGAGACGGGGCAACCAGCACCCGGCACCAGCCGCTCCCGCACGCTGCGCCGGCTGCCTCGCTAATGGCGACGATCGCGATTCCTGACCGCAAGTCGCGCGACAGCAGGCTGTCCAGCCGCTCGCCCGCGCGCGGCGAATGCACCATCGCCGCCGTCGGCGCGCGGGCGCGGACGAGCGCCTCGAGACCGGCAGCATCGCCCCGCTCCGCCGCGCGATAGACCGGCAAGCGCTCGATGCCGAGGCCGTTCGCGTCGAACGGCCGCACGTCCGCTCCGCACGGATGCAGCACCCGCGACCGGCGGTCGGCGACAAGCAGGGGGATGGTCGAGGCGGCATCGCCCCCGCCCACCCGGACATCGGCAAACCCGGCATCGCGCGCCGCCTGTGCCGTCGTTTCGCCCACGCAATAGCAGGGGAGCGAGCGCATCGCGCCAGAACCGGTGTCGAAGTGGCGCACCGCATTGGCGCTGGTCAGAAGCAGCGCGTCGAACGCGCCCTCCGCCGGGCGATCCCACGCGAGCGGCTCGACGGCGAACAGCGGGTACAGGATCGGATCGAACCCTCGCCCGGCGAGCAGCGTTGCGGTACGCGCCGCACCCGGCTCGGGCCGGAGGACGAGAACGCGATCGGTCATCCCGTGAAGAGCGCGCGGAGCGCCGGCGACGCGCGTTCGAGCAGATCGGCGGCGAGCGCGAGCGGCGAATCCTCGTCGCCGGCCTTCAGCATCGTCTCGCCCCCGACATGCTCGCTGCCGTCCTCAGCCAGAATTTCGGCGCGCAGCCGGATTTGTTCACCCTCGAAACGCGCGAGCGCCGCGACGGGCGTGTGACAGGTGCCGCCCAGCCCCTTCAGCAGAGCGCGCTCCGCCATGACACAGGCGAAGGTGGCGGCGTCGCCGATCGCCTCCACCAGCGCGCGCGCGCGGTCGTCGTCGTCGCGCACTTCAATGCCGACCGCGCCTTGCGCCGGTGCGGGCAGCATCTCGTCCATGGGGATCGTCACGCCCACCTCCGCCATCTGGAGCCGGTCCAGCCCGGCCGCCGCGAGCAGCGTGGCATCGGCCTCCCCCGCCTCCAGCTTCGCCATGCGCGTCGCGACATTGCCGCGGAACAGCACCGGACGCAGATCGGGCCGCATCCGGCGAAGCTGAGCGGCGCGGCGCGGCGAGCTGGTGCCCACCACCGCCCCGGCGTTCAGCGCGGCGATCGACGAAGCGCCAAGCAGCCGGTCCTCGACCGCTGCGCGCGGCAGCATCGCCGCGATACGGATTGCGGACGGACGGATCGTCTCGACATCCTTCATCGAGTGGACCGCGCAGTCGATCTCATGTTCGAGGAGCGCCCGGTCGAGCTCCTTGGTCCACAGCGCCTTGCCACCGATGTCCGCCAGTGCGCGATCCTGGATGCGGTCGCCGCTCGTCTTGACAGGCACCAGCGTCACGCTGTCCTCCGAAAGGCCATGCGCGGCGCACAGCGCGTCCCTGACCATGTTCGCCTGAACGATCGCCAGCGGCGATCCGCGCGTTCCGATGCGGAAGATTGTCTCTGCCATAAGCCGCTTGCTCTAGTGGGGCTTCGCACTAGAGAAAAGCGGCGATGACCGAAAAGCCCGGCACAGCCATCATTCTTGGCCTCGAATCCAGTTGCGACGAAACCGCCGCCGCGCTCGTGACGGGCGACCGGCGCATCCTGTCGCACAAGCTTGCGACGCAGGAGGCGCAGCATCGCCCCTATGGCGGCGTGGTTCCCGAGATCGCGGCGCGCGCGCATGTCGACGCGCTGATGCCGCTGGTCGAGGCCGCTCTGGAGGAAGCGGGAATGACGCTCGGCGATGTGGATGCGATCGCCGCGACCGCCGGACCCGGCCTGATCGGCGGGGTCATGGTCGGGCTGGTGACGGGCAAGGCGCTTGCCATGGCGTCGGCCAAGCCGCTGATCGCGGTCAATCATCTCGAAGGCCATGCGCTGAGCCCACGCCTCGCCGACCCCACGCTCGCCTTTCCCTATCTGCTGCTGCTCGTCTCCGGCGGGCATTGCCAGTTGCTCGACGTGCGCGGGCCGGGCGACTACCGGCGGCTCGCCACCACCATCGACGATGCGGTGGGTGAGGCGTTCGACAAGACCGCCAAGCTGCTGGGCCTCGGCCATCCCGGCGGACCCGCGGTCGAGCGCGCGGCCGCGAGCGGCGATCCCGGCGCGATCCGCCTGCCGCGCCCGCTGCTCGGCACCGCCGATCCGCATTTCTCCTTCGCGGGCCTCAAGAGCGCGGTGCTTCGCGCCTGGCAGGCGGGCGGGATCAGCGCCGAGGATCTGTGCGCTTCGTTCCAGGCGGCAGTGATCGACTGCCTCGTCGACCGCACCCGCCGGGCGCTTGCCGCCATGGACCGCCGCCCTCATGCGCTGGTCGTCGCGGGCGGTGTCGCTGCCAACGGGCCGATCCGTGCCGCGCTGTCCGATCTCGCCCGCGCGGCCGAGCTGCCCTTCATCGCGCCGCCGCTGTGGCTGTGCACCGACAATGCGGCGATGATCGGTTGGGCGGGCGCGGAGCGCTTCGCCGCCGGGATGATCGACGATCTTTCGGTCCCGGCGCGCCCTCGCTGGCCGCTCGATCCAGAGGCGGAACGGGCGCGCGGCGCGGGGGTCAAGGCATGAGCATCGGCATCGTCGGCGCGGGCGCGTGGGGCACCGCGCTCGCCATCACCATCGCGTCCGATGGGACCGCCGTGCGGCTGTGGGCACATGAAGCCGACGTCGCCGACTCGATCCAGCGCACGCGCGAGAATGCGCTCTACCTGCCCGGCGTCCCGCTGCCCGACAGCATCGCCGCGACGGCGCTGCCCGACGATCTCGCCCAATGCGAGATGCTGCTGTTCGTGACGCCCGCGCAGCATGTGCGCGGCGTGCTGGCGCGCATGCCGGTGGGCCGCAAGCCGCTCATATTGTGCGCCAAGGGGATCGAGGCGGGCACCGCGATGCTGATGACCGAAGTCGCGGCGGAGGTCTGCCCGGGCGCGCCAATCGCCGTGCTGTCCGGTCCGACCTTTGCGCATGAAGTGGCGGGCGGGCTGCCGACGGCGGTCACACTTGCGGCGGCGACGAGCGATCTGGCGCAGGCGCTATGCGGCCGGCTGTCGCGACCGGCGCTTCGGCCCTATGCCTCGACCGACCCGGTCGGCGCCGAGATCGGCGGCGCGGTCAAGAATGTCCTCGCCATCGCCTGCGGCGTCGTCGACGGAGCAGGTCTTGGCCAGAACGCCCGCGCCGCACTGATCGCACGCGGCTTTGCGGAGATGACCCGGTTCGGCGTCGCGCGGGGCGCGCGCCCGGAGACTCTCGCGGGGCTGTCGGGGCTTGGCGACCTGGTGCTGACCTGCTCGTCGACCAGCTCGCGCAACTTCTCGCTCGGCAAGGGATTGGGCGAAGGACGCAGCGCCGCCGCGCTGATGGCCGACCGCCGCACCGTGGCAGAGGGCGCGCATACCGCGCCGGTGCTGGTCGAAGCAGCGCGCGCGGTCGGCGTCGATATGCCCGTCGCTGAATCGGTCTGCGCGCTGCTCGACGGATCGGCGGGCGTCCGCGACGTGGTCAGCCGGCTTCTCGCCCGGCCGATCCGCGCCGAATGACCAATTCGCTTGGCGCTTGGACGACCGCACCCTAATGCTGCGCGTTTGCACGACTGATTGCGGGGACCGTTGACAACGGCTGACACCAGCATCGCGCCGACCGCCGACGTCCGCGACGAAAGGGAACTGGCGGCGCTGGCGAAGGGTGGCCGCACGAACCTGTTCGGCTTCGTCCTGCGGCTCGGTGCGCGCATTCCGTTCCTGCTGGTGGCCGGGCGGCTCTATGGGGCCGACACGCTCGGCCGCTTCGCGCTGGCGGTGCTGGTGGTGGAATTCGCCGCACAGCTTTCGACGCTGGGCCTCAAGCGGGGCCTTGCCGAACAGCTTTCGGCGGAGGACCGGCCAGCCGAGCATGTCGTGTTCGACGCGCTGCTCCTCACCACCATTGCGTCGGCGATCAGCGGCGGGGCGCTGATGCTGTTTCCGGCGGCGATGTTCCCCAACAGCCAGATCAACGGCCTCGACCGGCTGTTGCCGCTCATCATCCTGGCGATCGCGGTGGCCGACGTGGCGCTCGCCGCTTGCGCCTTCCGCTTCGACATCGCCGCCACCGTCCGCGCGCGGTCGCTGGTGGAACCGTGGGCGATCAGCCTCGCCGCGCCGCTTTTGTACCTCTATTCGGCGCGCGACGGCCTCATTCTTTCCTATGTCATCGCGATGATGGCGGCGTTCGTCACCGCGATGGCGGCGCTGTTCAGCCATTATGGCATGCCGCGCGGATGGCGGCCCCGGCCGGACATGCTCTGGCGGATGACCCGCCGCAACCTGCCGCTCGCCGCAGCCGACGCGATCGAATGGGGGACGCGCCGGCTGGACCTGTGGCTGCTCGGCTTCTTCGTTTCGCCCGCCGCCGCAGGGATCTATTATGTGGCGCAGCAATTCGCGTCGATCCCGCAGAAGCTCAAGACGAGCTTCGAGCCCATCCTCGGCCCGATCATCGCGCGCAACGTCGCGGCGAAGAATTACTCCGCGATCAGCCATCATGTCAGCCAGGTCGGCTTCTGGATCGTCGCGGCGCAGGTCGGAATCGGTCTCGCCATCGCGATTCCGGGGGAGGCCGCCATGGGTGTCGTCGGGCCGCAGTTCGTGGCGGGCACCGCCGCGCTCGCGCTGCTGCTCGCTGCCGAAGTCACCGCCGCGCCGGCGGTGGTGAGCGAGGCGGCGCTCGTCTACGTCGCGCGCGTCCGCAACCTCTGGCTGTCGATCGCGACCATCCTGCTCCAGGCGGGACTCAGCCTCGCCCTGATCGTGGCGGCGCGCCGGATGGCGCTTCCCGAGATGTATGTGGCAGCCATGCCCGCGCTCGCGCTGGTGCTTGCGCTTGCTGCCGGATCGTTCCTCAAGGGGCGGCTGCTCGGTGGAATCGTCGGCGCGAGCGTGCGGACCTACCGGCCGTCGCTGCTGCTCGCCGCCGCCGCCGCTGGCGGGGTCGGTTACGCCTTCACCGCACTGCCGCAGAAGTTCGAATGGGCCGAGCTGGCCATCGGCCTGCCGATGATCATGCTGGTCTATGCGCTGGTCATCTGGCGATTCGGCTTCGGCCCCGACGACCGCAAGCTGTTCCGCAAGGGGGCGATGCCCGACGCGGCGGACTGAGTTCGCACGGCCGCCCCTCCTCGCTGTCGCGGCACCGATGCCTTCGCCGCGCGTTGCATCGGGTAGAAGGAGTTCAGCCATGGACAATCAGCGCAGCCCTGCACCCGACGCACCGGCCGAGGGGCCGGACACTCTGCCTCCCCCGACCGAAGGGTCGCCCGGCCAGTCCGACCATCTGGGCGAGGCAGGCAAGCCGTCGAATGAGGGCAAGGGGCCAGGCATATGACCGACCGTTCGCCCCCCACCCAGGCCATGCCCAAGGACGACAAAAAGGGCGCACCCGACGGCGTCAACTCCCAGGCCGAGGGCGTATCCAGCGACGGCAGCATGGAAGGTGCGCCTTATCCCAATCCCCACACCGACAAGAAAAAGACCGACAAGGGCGGCTTCGCGCAAGGCTTCATGGGCCATGGCGGCCAGTCGGACATGAGCTATCATGGGACTGGGCAGCTCGGTGAGAAGGATGTGAAGCCGGGCGGCAACGTCAACTCGGGCAACAAGGACGGCTGACCGGGCTAGCGGGCACGGGGACGCCGAGCGACGGGGTTGCGACCGACCCCCCCGGTGCGGCATGACGGGCCTGTGCTCTCGCAAAAGACCCGCTACGCCATCCGGGCGATGCAGCATCTGGCCGATCATTACGGGCAGGCACCCATCCAGCTTGCCCAGATCGCCGACGCCCAGAATATCCCGCCCAAGTTCCTGACGACGATTCTCTCCGAGCTGTCGCGGCTCGGCCTCGTCGAATCGCATCGCGGCAAGGATGGCGGATACCGGCTGGCAATACCGCCGATCGACATTACCTATGGCGACCTGATCCGGCTGATGCGCGGGTCGCTCGCGCTTGTCCCCTGCGCCAGCCGCTTTGCGCACGAGAAGTGCAACAACTGCATCGAGGAGGGCGAGTGCCGGACTCGCGCGCTGATGCTGCAGGTGCGGGACCGAACCGCCGATCTGCTCGACTCTGTCCGGCTCTCCGACAGGATCGATCCCGTGCCCACCTTGTCCGATTAGAGGCCCCTTCGCCGACCAGGCGGGGCGGGACAGGGCGCAGCGCGACAAGCAGGAGCTTGGGCGCGACAAGAGAAATTATGCCGCGCCCCCATTGTCAACCAATCCAGTTGAGAATATGAAATACGCCTGCGAGGCCTTCGGCAGCGCGCGCCTCGATCGACGTCCGCCGGCCCGCACGGCGGACCCGCACAGGCGCAACAGCATCAGGTTCGGCTTTCCGATTTCCTTCCATCCTCCTGAGCAGAGAGGACGCGCTCATGTTCGACTTCGGTTTGAGCTTTGCCGACATCGCGCCCTTTATCGCCGTGGGACTCATCGCGCAGTTGATCGACGGCGCGCTGGGCATGGCGTTCGGCGTCATTTCGCAAACGATGCTGGTGAGCCTGCTCGGCGTCCCGCCCGCCACCGCGTCGGCCAGCACGCATCTGGTCGAGATCTTCACGACCGGCACCTCAGGCGCCAGCCATATCTGGCATCGCAATGTCGACTGGGGCCTTTTCCGGCGGCTGGTGCCGTTCGGCATATTGGGCGGCGTGACCGGGGCCTATCTGCTGTCCAACATCGACGCGTCGGCCGCGCGCCCGTTTGTGATGATGTATCTGACGGGCATCGGCGTCTATCTGCTGTTCCGCGCGATCCGCATGTCGAAGCCGCGCTTCGAGGACCCGCGCATGACCCGGCCGCTGGCGCTCGTCGGCGGCTTTCTCGATGCGGCGGGCGGCGGCGGCTGGGGGCCGGTGGTGACGTCCAACCTACTGGTCCAGGGCGGCGACCCGGCCAAGGTCATCGGCACGGTCAACAGCGCCGAATTCCTGCTGGCGCTCACCGTCTCGATCTCCTTCATCGCGACGCTGGGGTTTGCCGCGTTCAGCGCCGCCACCATCGGCCTGATCATCGGCGGCGTGGTCGCCGCTCCGCTCGGGGCGATGCTGGCCAAGCGGGTGGAGCCGCGCGTGCTGCTGATCGCGGTGGCGATCGTCCTGATCCTCACCAGCCTGTTCAGCATCGCCAAGGCGTGGAACCTCCTCTGATCGCGTCTCACACCGACAGCGGCAGCGCGGTGGTCGACTTGATCGCTGAAAGAACGACCGTCGAATTCACGTCCTGAATATCCGGAAGCTGCGACAGCTTCTCGAAGAAGAAGCGCTCATAAGCGGCGGTATCGCGCGTCATGATGCGCAGCATGAAATCGAAATTGCCGAGCAGCACATAGCAGTCGAGCACCTCCGGGAACTGCCGGACCGCGTCGACAAAGGCGGTGAGATTGGATCGTCCGACGGCAGTCAGCTTGACCTGCGCGAACACCTGAGTCTGCAACCCGACCTTTTCGGCATCGAGCAGGCAGACCTGGGCCCGGATATAGCCGTCGCGCTTGAGTCGCTGGATACGCCGCCAGCACGGCGCTTCGGACAGCCCCACCTCCGCCGCGATCGAAGCGTTGGACCGCGACGCGTCCTCCTGAAGCAGCGCCAGGATACGACGTTCGAAGGCATCGAGCTCTTCCAGCAATTTTGCTCCCCTTCCCTCGCGCACCGGAAAGATTCTTTCGGTTCTTATGCCGAACGGCCGGAAGATCGCAATTTTTCCACAAGGGTCTTGGTGATATTCTGTGCGTCAGGAGAAAAACGATGCACCGCATGGAGAGCTTGCGCGAACAGGCCCCTGACGTCCCGTCCCGGCCGCCGGTCGATGGTCGCCCGAACACAAGCGGCGCGTACGCGTCATGATCCCGAACAGCCCCGGCCTTCAGGTCCCCGAGCCCGCCCATCGCCCCGGCGAGCAGCCCGATTTCAGCCATATCCGTTTGTCGGCAGCGGGCAGCGTGGCGCGGCCGCCTGTGCTGGTCGATCCCGCCGAAATCCGCGACATGGCGTTTCAGCTCATCCGCGTCCTCGACGACAATAGCGAGCCACAGGGAGACTGGAACCCGTCGCTTCCCGCCGACGCGCTGATAAAGGGGCTGCGCGCGATGATGCTGACCCGCGCGTACGACTCGCGCATGGTCCGCATGCAGCGGCAGGGGAAAACCAGCTTCTACATGAAGTCGACCGGCGAGGAGGCCGTCGCGGTCGCCGCAGCAGCAGCGCTGCGCCGCGACGACATGTGCTTCCCGACCTATCGCCAGCAGGGCATATTGATCGCGCGCGACTGGCCGATCGTCGACATGATGAACCAGGTCTATTCGAACAGCCGCGATCGCCTGAAAGGGCGGCAGATGCCGATCATGTACTCGACGCGCGAAGGCGGCTTCTTCTCGATCTCGGGCAATCTGGGGACTCAGTACAGCCAGGCCGTCGGCTGGGCGATGGCGGCGGCGGCCGACCGCGATCCGCGTATTTCGGCGGGCTGGATCGGCGAGGGTGCCACGGCGGCGGCCGACTTCCACCACGCGCTCACCTTCGCCAGCGTCTATCAGGCCCCCTGCATCCTCAACATCGTCAACAATCAGTGGGCGATTTCCTCTTATTCCGGGATTGCGGGCGGCGATCGGACGACCTTCGCCGCGCGCGGGATCGGCTATGGCATCCCGTCGCTCCGCGTCGACGGCAATGACTTCCTCGCGGTCTATGCGGTGACCGCATGGGCCGCAGAGCGCGCGCGGTCGGGCGGCGGCCCCACCGTGATCGAGCTGTTCACCTATCGCTCCGAAGGCCATTCGACGTCGGACGATCCGACGCGCTATCGTCCCTCGGCGGAAGCGGCGGCCTGGCCGCTGGGCGATCCGGTCGAACGGCTGCACCGACACCTGGTCGCAGCAGGCCAGTGGTCCGACGAGCAGCACAAGGAGCTCGGCAAGGAACTGGAGGCCGAGGTGCGCGAGGCGGGGCGCGTCGCCGAAAGCTTCGGGACTCTCAAGGACGGCGACCGACCGTCGCCCGCGACGATGTTCGAGGACGTCTATCGCGAGATGCCGCCGCACCTCATCGCGCAACGCGCCAAGGCGGGGCTGTGACCATGGCGTCGATGAGCATGATCGAGGCGATCAACAGTGCGATGGACATCGCTCTCGCCAACGACCCGAATGTCATGATCTTCGGCGAGGATGTCGGCTATTTCGGCGGCGTCTTCCGCGCCACCGACAAGCTGCAGGCACGCTACGGTAGGGAACGCGTGTTCGACTCGCCGATCACCGAGGGCGGCATCATGGGCGTCGCGGTCGGCATGGGCGCCTATGGCAAGCGGCCCGTGGTCGAAATCCAGTTCGCCGACTATATCTATCCCGCCGCCGACCAGCTGATCTCCGAAGCCGCACGGCTTCGCTATCGCAGCGGCGGCGAATGGTGGTCGCCGATCACCGTGCGATCCCCTTATGGTGGCGGCATTTACGGCGGCCAGACCCACAGCCAGTCGCCCGAAGGCATCTTCACCCACGTCGCGGGGCTCAAGACGGTGATCCCGTCCAATCCCCATGATGCCAAGGGGCTGCTGATCGCCGCGATCGAGGATGACGACCCGGTGCTCTTCTTCGAGCCCAAGCGGCTCTACAACGGCCCGTTCGACGGCTATCACGACCGGCCGGTGCGAAGCTGGGCCGGGCATCCCGACGCCGAAGTGCCGGAGGGGCATTATACCGTGCCGCTGGGCAAGGCGCGGGTGGTCCGTGCCGGCAACGAAGTCACGCTGCTCGCCTATGGCACGATGGTTCATGTCGCTCTGGTCGCAGCCGAGGAAGCCGGCATCGATGCCGAGATCATCGACTTGCGCACGCTCGTGCCGCTCGACCTCGACACGATTGTCGCGTCGGTCTCGCGCACCGGCCGCTGCGTGATCGTACACGAGGCCACGCGGACGAGCGGCTTCGGCGCCGAGCTGGCGGCGCTGGTGCAGGAGCATTGCTTCTTTGCGCTCGAGGCACCGGTCGAGCGCGTGACGGGATGGGACACGCCCTATCCGCATGCCTTTGAGTGGGAGTATTTTCCCGGTCCGGCGCGGATCGGAGAGGCCCTCAAGCGGACGATGAGCATCTGATGAGCGAATATAGCTTCAAACTGCCCGACATCGGCGAGGGCATTGCCGAGGCCGAGATCGTGGCATGGCATGTGCGCGTCGGCGACAGCGTGTCGGAGGACCAGCCGATCGTCGACATGATGACCGACAAGGCGACGGTCGAGATCGAGTCGCCGGTGGCGGGCAAGGTGCTCCGCCTTGCGGGCGAGGCGGGCGATCAGGTGCCGATCGGATCGGTGCTGATGGTGCTGGACGTGGACGCCGAGAATGGCGCTGTCGCCGATGCCGCGCCCGTCGCACCTCCGCCCGTCGCCGACGCCGCACCGGTGGCAGCGACCGAGGAACAGGAGGCGCAGCAGGAGCCGACGGACGTGGCAGCGGATGCTCCGCCTCCCGTCCCCGCGAACGCCATCAGCACCGCCACGCCCGTCCTCGCCTCCCCCGCTGTCCGCGCCCGCGCGAAGGCGCTTCACATCGACCTCCGCCAGGTGAAGACGTCGGATGGCCGCGTCCGCCACAGCGACCTCGACGCCTGGCTGCTCTACAACGCCGGGCAGGGCTATGGCGTGCCGGGTGCCCGCGCCGCACGCGCGGACGAAACGGTCAAGGTGATGGGCCTGCGACGCCGCATCGCCGATAATATGGCCGCGTCGAAGCGGCACATTCCCCATTTTGCCTATGTCGAGGAAGTCGACGTGACCGATCTGGAGGCCGCGCGTGCCGAGCTGAACGCCGCGCGCGGCGAGCGGCCGAAGCTGACCCTGCTCCCCCTGCTGATCAGCGCCATCTGCCGGACGATCCCCGAATTCCCGATGATCAACGCCCGCTATGATGACGAGGCGGGAATCGTCACGCGGCATGGCAGCGTCCATCTGGGGATCGCCACCCAGACACAAGCCGGGCTGATGGTGCCCGTGATTCGCGACGCGCAGAATGCCAGCCTGTGGCAGCTTGCGGCCGAAATCGCGCGGCTGGCCGAAGCGGCGCGATCGGGCAAGGCGCGGTCGGAGGAGCTGAGCGGATCGACCCTCACCATCACCTCGCTCGGACCGCTGGGCGGCGTTGCGACCACGCCGGTCATCAACCGGCCCGAAGTCGCGATCATCGGCCCCAACAGGATCGTCGAGCGGCCGATGTTCGTTCCCGATGGCCTGGGCGGCGAACGGATCGCCAGGCGCAAGCTCATGAACATCTCGATCAGTTGCGACCATCGCGTCGTCGACGGCTGGGACGCGGCGCGCTTCGTCCAGGCGGTGAAGACGCTGCTGGAACATCCGGTCCGACTGCTCGTCTGACCGACCTGTCCCGCGTTCCCGGCTTTTCTTTGATCGGGGCGTGCGCCATGAAAGCCTTCACCCCTTCCGCCCGCCGAGGATCATCGATGACCCGCACCGCCCGTCTGCCGCTCTCCGCCATGGTCCTGATGCTCGCCGCCGCACCGGCTGTCGCGAACGAGGGCATGTGGATGCCGGGCCAGACGCGCGAGATCGGCGCGGCGATGCGCGCCGACGGGCTGGAGATCGACCCGGCGCAGCTCGGCCGGCTCGATGCAGCACCGCTCAACGCCATCGTCTCGCTCGGCGGATGCTCGGCCGCGTTCCTCAGCCCGGAGGGGCTGGTCGCGACCAATCATCACTGCGTGCTCGGATCGATCCAGTATAACAGCAAAGCCGGGCAGGATTATCTGACCGACGGCTTCCTCGCCAGGCAGCTCGGCGACGAACTGCCCGCCGCGCCCGGCAGCCGCGTCTATGTGATCGAGGATCTGCGCGACGTCACTGCGGCGATGACGAAGGGCGTCACCGCCCGGCTCGACGGCCTTGCCCGTTACGAGCGGCTCGACGCCAATCGCAAGGCGCTGATCGCCGCGTGCGAGAAGCAGCCCAACCGCCGCTGCGACGTGCGGCCCTATTATGGCGGCGCGTCCTATTATCTCCAGCAGCAGCTTGAGGTTCAGGACGTGCGTCTGGTCTATGCGCCCGCGCTCGGCATCGGCAATTTCGGGGGCGAGACCGACAACTGGATGTGGCCGCGCCACACCGGCGATTTCGGCTTTTACCGCGCCTATGTCGGCCCCGACGGATCGTCGCGCCCCTATGCGACCGACAATGTGCCCTATCGCCCCAAGAGCTGGCTGAAGGTCGCGAAGGAGGGCGTCAAGGACGGCGATTTCGTGATGGTCGCGGGCTTCCCCGGCGTCACCAACCGCCTGCGCACCGCGGAGGAAGTGCGCTTCAACTTCGCCGACTATGAGCCGCTCTGGCAGCGCCTGCTGACCGACTATTCCGACCAGATCGTCCGCGCGACCGCCGGCGACCGCGAGGCGCAGATCCGCTATGCGTCGATCCTGCAGGGTGCCGAGAACTACAAGAAGAAGCTGGCGGGCGACATCGCGGGCGCCGACGCGATCGGCCTCGATGCGCGCAAGGGCGCGGAGGAGAAGGCCTATCGCGACTGGGTCGCCGCCGAGCCTGCCCGGCAGCGTCGTTATGGCCCCGCCATCGCGGCGCTCGACGCCGTGGTGACCGAGAACAACACTGCCTCGCTCCAGGGGCTTCGCAAGGCGCTGCTCAACCGCGCCCAGCTCTTGTCCTCGGCGCGCACGCTCTACCGCTGGGCCAAGGAGCGCGACAAGCCCGACGCCGTGCGCGAAGCGGGCTATCAGGACCGCGACCGCCGACTGATCGTCGACCGGCTGCGGCAGGTCGAGCGCCGCTTCCTCCCCGCCGTCGACGCGCGGCTGTTCGCTGCCGCGCTGGAGGAATATCGCCAGCTTCCCGAAGCCGACCGCGATGCCGCGTTCGAGACGGCGCTGGCCGCGATCGGTGCGGAGCGGCTCTATGCCGACACGAAGCTCGGCGACACGACGACTCGCCTGGGCTGGCTCGACCGCCCGGCCTCGGCATTCGAGACGTCGGACGATCCCTTCATCAAACTCGCCGTCGCGCTTTATCCCGGCGACGTCGCGGCGGAGCGCACGGAAAAGGAACGCTCCGGCCGGACGCAGGCGGCGCGCGCCGTCTATATGCAGGGCTTGCTGGCGTACCGCGCCTCGCTAGGCCAGCCGGTCTATCCAGACGCCAACGGCTCGCTGCGCCTGACCTGGGGGAAAGTGACCGGCCGGGCGCGCGACGGCCAGATCTGGACGCCTTTCACCACCGCCGAGGGGCTGCTGGCCAAGCATACCGGCAAGGGTGAGTTCGACGCGCCCGACGCCGCCGTCGCCGCCATCCGCGCCAAGGACTATGGCCCTTACACCGCACCTGAACTGGGCACGCTGCCGGTCGATTTCCTATCGACGGTCGACATCACCAACGGCAATTCCGGCTCCTCGACGCTCAATGCGCGCGGCGAGTTCGTGGGGCTGGCGTTCGACGGCACGCTCGACGGCGTGATTTCGGACTGGGCCTATGCCGCAGACCGCAACCGCACCATCCATGTCGACAGCCGGTTCATGCTGTGGACGATGGACAGGATCGACGGCGCCGACCGGCTGCTGGAGGAAATGGGGGTCATGCCCGCAGCGGGTTGACGCGCCGCCGCCGGTCAGGCAGCGGCGGCGCGTCGCCCAGGCGCGCCGGGCCGCTCTATGGCGGTGGTACGGCGCATCCCCTCCGGATGAATGACGTGCTGCGGTCGCGTTTCGACGTTGCGCGTGCGGAAGGCAGAGACGAGCTCGCTCAGCCGCGTCGCCTCGTCAGCGAGGCTCTGGGTCGCGGCGGTCGATTGCTCGACCATCGCGGCATTCTGCTGGGTCATGCGGTCCATGTCCGACACCGCGCGATTGACCTCGATGAGATGGGTCGCCTGCGCCTCGGCGACGCCCGCGATCTCGGTCATGCGGTCGTTGATCGCGCCGAATTCGGACAATATGTCTTCCAGTATCGCGCCGGTGCCTCCGACAAGATCGACACCCGATCGGACCTCCTGCGAGCTGGCGGTGATCAGGTCGGTGATCGTGCGGGCGGCGTCGGTACAGCGCTGCGCGAGCGCGCGCACCTCCCCCGCCACCACGGCAAAGCCGCTGCCCGCGGACCCCGCCCGTGCGGCCTCGACACCGGCGTTGAGCGCCAGCAGGTTGGTCTGAAAGGCGATGCCGTCGATGACCGCGATGATCTGCGCAATCTCGCTCGATGACCGTTCGATCGCCGCCATCGCCGCGATCGCCTTGCGCACCACGTCGCCGCCGTCGGTCGCCTTGCCATGCGCGCGCACGATCAGGCCCTTCGCTTCTGCGGCACCCTCGGCTGTGTCGGCGACGCCGCGCGTCACCGTGTTCATCGTCATGGCGGTCGTCGCCAGGCTGTTCGCCTGCACCTCGTTGCGCTGGGCAAGGTCGGTCGAGGCCGCGCGCAGATCGGCAAGGCTGCGCATCAGACTGCTCGCCCCGACGCGCACGGTGCCGATCGACCCCGCGAGGGCCGAGACCGCCTGGTTAAAATCGGTGCGCAGCGCCTCATATTCAGGCGCAAAGGCCTCGACGATGCGATGTTCGAGATTGCCTTTCGCGAGATGGGCCAGCGCCGTCGTCAGCGCCTCCACCACCCGCTTCTGTTCTTCGTCGGCCGCGCGTTTCGCGACGCCGGCGATGCGGAAGGTCTCGGCCGCGCGGCAGATCTCGCCGATTTCGTCGGCACGGTCGGTGCCGTGAACGGGCTTGTCGAGATCGCCGTCGGCCATCCTGTGAAGCACCGCCGATGTTTCCAGCAGCGGTTTGACGACGCGCCGCGAAATCAGCGTGGCGGCCATTGCCACCACCCCTGTCACAACCGCGACCAGCAGGCCGAGCACGACAAGCGAAAGCGTCATCATCCGGTCGGTATGGGCAGCATGTGCCGCGCGAAAGGCATTGGACTGCTCGACCAGCTTCAGCACGTCCTCATGCTGGCTGAGATACATCGGCTCAAGCTTGCCCCTGTGGACGGCACGCGCCCGCGCCACATCGCCCGCGTTGATCGCCGGGAGGAATTCCTCGTTCACGACCTTCCAGAAGGCTTCCGCCTCTCCGACGGTGCGGTCGGTCTGCGGCCGCACCTCGTCGGGCAATGGTGCCGTCTTCCAATAGGCGCGCCGCGCGACCGCCTCGGCCTCCAGCTCCTTGAGACGACCATGAGTCCAGCGCGCCGACGGTTGCTCGAGCATCAGCGTGGTCAGCAGGAACGGCTCGACGACATAGGCGGGCGGCGGCAATATGTCCGCCAGCAGTTCATCCTGCAGCGAATCAACCCGGTCAATCGGCCCCTCCAGCCGGATCTGCGCCGTCACGACGGCCCCAAGAACCACCGCGGCGGCAATGACCAGCAGTACCAGCCGTGCGCCCCTCCTTGCCTGTTCCTCGATCATGGCCACCCCCCAAAACTTTTGTCGGCCCGATCATGCGCCCGATCGTTTAACAAGACCTTCACCATCCTGCCTGAAGTATCCATATTGGACTGTTATTAAAGCGATTCGTGGCCCGGACTGCTCGGCGGAACGATCCGCTCCGGTGGGCGTTGGGGCTAAGGTTGTGCGTTTGGGGGACGCCTGAGCAAGGTCGCTGCATGCGCAGCATGGCTCCGGGCCTTGCCGAGGGTGAATGATGACGCCGGTTTGGCCTGAAGAACAATCTCTGCCCGATTTTCTCGTCTCCGGGGGCGAACTGGCGCGGCGCATCGCGCGGCATGACTGGGATTCGACCCCAATCGGACCAATCAGCGATTGGCCACCGAGCCTGAAGCACACGATCAGCCTGATGCTGCCCAGCCCGGTGCCCATGGTTTTGCTGTGGGGCGATCGGGGCGTGATGATCTACAATGACGCCTATTCGCTGTTCGCGGGCGGCCGCGACAGCCGCCTGCTCGGCTCGAACGTGCGCGAAGGCTGGGAGGAAGTCGCCGACTTCAACGACCATGTCATGCGCGTCGGGCTTGCGGGCGGCACGCTCAGCTACCGCAACCAGGAGCTGACCCTGCACCGCGACGGGCGTCCCGAACAGGTCTGGATGAACCTCGACTACTCCCCGGTACGCGGCGAGGACGGACGCCCGGCGGGGGTGATCGCCATCGTCGTGGAAACCAGCGAGGCGCAGCGTGCGCGCGCCGCGCTTGAGGAAAGCGAGACCAAGCTGCGCTTCCTCGACGAGCTGGGCCTGGCATCGGCGCAGTGCCGCGACGCCGTGGAGGTGCTGGCCATAACGACCCGCATGACGGCGGAGCATCTGGGCCTGTCGAACTGCGCCTATGCCGACATGGACGAGGATCAGGACGGGTTCACGATCCGTGGCGACTGGCATGCGCCGGGTTCGCCGTCGATCGTCGGCCATTACCGCCTTGCCGATTTCGGCACGCTCGCGGTCCAGGAGCTGCGTGCGGGGCGGCCGCTGATCGTCAACGACATTCCGGCCGAACTGGCCGCGCATGACGCCAAGGCGTTTCGCGACATCGGCATCGCGGCGACGGTCTGCATACCGCTCGTTAAAGGCGGACGGCTCACCTCGCTGATGGCGATTCACGACCGCGTGCCGCGCGGCTGGTCGGACTATGCGCTGAGCCTGATTTCCGAAGTGACGGAGCGATCATGGGCGCATGTCCAGCGAGTCGGGGCCGAACGGGCCTTACGCGAGCGCGAAGCACATCACCGCCAGATCCTCGACAGCGCGATCGACTATGGGATCGTCGCCACCGATCGCGACGGCAAGGTGACCCTTTGGAACCGGGGCGCGACCACGATCCTCGGCTGGAGCGAGGCCGAGATGCTGGGCCAGCCGATGGATGTCTTCTTCACCGACGAGGACCGCGACTCCGGCAAGCCCGCTGCCAAGCGCCGCGAGGCGCTGGAGGCGGGCCGCGCCCATGATGCGCGCTGGCACGTTCGCAGATCGGGCGAGCGCTTCTGGGGCCTCAGCGAGATGACCCCGCTCCGCAACGCGGCGGGCGATGCCATCGGCTTCGTCAAGCTGATCCGCGACAGGACCGAGGAGCATCGCGCACAGGAAGCTCTCCGCGCCAGCGAGGAGCGGCTTCGCCGTGCCGAGGCGGCCGGCGGCGTCGGCCTGTTCTCCGTCGATATCGCGGAGAATAGGGTCAGCGGCACGCAGGAGTTTTTCCGCATCTTCGGCCTCGATCCGGACGGTGGCATCGCCGCCGACGCGTTCGAGAGGCTGGTCGTCGCGGAGGACCAGGTATTCGTTTCGGACGATCCGGGGCGCCGCTCGGGCACGAGCCCGCTCGATGTGGAATATCGCATCCGCCGCGCCGACACCGGCGAGGAGCGGATCATCGCGCGCAAGGGCGAGTATGAATATGACGCCGACGGTCGGCCCCTTCGGCTCGTCGGCGTGGTGCGGGACATTACCGACCGACACCGCATCCAGTCGGCGCTGCGCAAGAGCGAGGCGCAGTTCAGTACTTTGGCACAGAACATGCCGGCGCAGGTCTGGACCGCGCGCGCCGACGGCATGCTCGACTGGCTCAACGAACGCGTTTACGCCTATTGCGGGGCGGAGCGGGGCAGCCTCGAGGGTGAGGGCTGGACCGCGATCATCCATCCCGACGACATCGACGAAGCGAGGCGGCGCTGGTCTCACTCGCTCGCCACCGGCGAGACCTACGAGATCGAGTTTCGCCTTCGCGGCGGAACAGGCGACTACCGCTGGTATCTCGGGCGTGCGCTGCCGCTGTTCGACGCCGGGGGCGCGATTTCGGCGTGGATCGGCACCAACACCGATATCGAGGCGCAGAAACAGGCCGAGGCTGCCCACGCGCAGGATCGCAACCGGCTGTGGACTATCAGCCAGGACCTGATGCTCGTCTGCGACTTCGACGGCGTCATCACCGCGGTCAATCCCTCGGCGGAGCGGATGCTGGGCTGGACCGAGGCGGAGATGGTCGGCCGGGCCATTTCGGACTTCATTCACCCGGATGACATCGCGTACACGTCGACGGAAATGGAGAGCCTGAATTCAGGTGTCACCACTTTCGCTTTCGAGAACCGCTACCGCACCCGATCGGGCGATTACCGTCTGCTCGCCTGGACGGCCGTGCCCGACAACAGCCGCATTCACGCGATCGGCCGCGACATCACCGACCAGCGCGCGATCGAGGACGCGCTTCGCCAGAGCCAGAAGATGGAAGCGGTCGGCCAGCTCACCGGCGGCATCGCGCATGATTTCAACAATCTGCTGCAGGGAATCTCGGGCAGCCTAGAGATCATGCAGAACCGGCTGGCGCAGGGCCGCACGGCCGACCTGTCGCGCTGGCTGACCGGTGCCAAGACGTCGGCGGAACGCGCGGCGGCGCTGACTCACCGTCTGCTCGCCTTCTCGCGCCGGCAGCCGCTCGATCCCCGCCCGGTGCGTGGCAATCCGCTCGTCGCGTCGATGGAGGACATGCTGCGGCGGACGCTGGGCGAAAGGGTGGAGCTGGAATTGGTGCTGTCAGGCGGATTGTGGCTGACACGCTGCGACCCCAATCAGCTCGAAAGCGCGATCCTCAACCTCGCGATCAACGCGCGCGATGCGATGCCCGACGGCGGCACGCTGACCATCGAGACATGCAACGCGCATCTCGACAATCTCTATGCGGCGCGCGAGCGTGACGTGAAGCCGGGCCAATATATCTGCATCTGCGTCACCGACACCGGCACGGGCATGTCGAAGGATACGATCGCGCGCGCGTTCGAGCCGTTCTTCACCACCAAGCCGATCGGCCAGGGCACCGGGCTGGGCCTGTCGATGATCTACGGCTTCACCCGTCAGTCGGAGGGCTATGTCCGGATCTATTCCGAAGAGGGCAAGGGGACCACGATCAAGCTGTATCTGCCGCGCTATCGCGGCGAGGACACAGCCGACGAGGCCATGCCCGGACTGGAGCAGGCGCCCGGGAGCGACAGCAACGAGGTCGTTCTGGTCGTCGAGGACGAACCCGTCGTTCGCGGCCTGATCATCGAGGTGCTGACCGCGCTGGGCTATCGCGCGCTCGAGGCCGCCGACGGTCCGACCGGGCTGGAGATCCTGCAGTCGCGGCGGCGGATCGACCTGCTCGTCACCGACATCGGGCTGCCCGGCCTCAACGGCCGCCAGGTCGCTGACGGAGGACGGCTGTCGCGGCCCGACCTCAAGGTGCTGTTCATGACCGGCTATGCCGAGAATGCCGCGCTCGCCTCCGGCTTCCTCGAACCCGGCATGGCGATGATCACCAAGCCGTTCGCGATGGACATGCTTGCCACCCGCATCCGCCAGATCATAGAGGGCTGAGGCCGGGCAATGCGGATGGTGCAATGACGATCGACACGCCCTTGCGCCTGGCATGGCTGTTCCTGCTGGCAATCGGCTGTTCGGCGGGCGCGGGGGCCGACGCTTTCGCCCGCGCATGGCATGTCGATGCGGTGGCAGGCGACGACGGCAACGACGCCCGCACGCCGGCCACCGCCTGGCGCAGCCTGGCCCGGCTGAACCGGGCGCGGCTGAGACCGGGCGACGAGGTGCTGCTCGCACCCGGATCGATATGGGCCGAGCCGCTGCGCATCACAAACTCCGGGCGGCGGCGAAGACCCATCGTCATCCGCCCGGCGCTGCCCGGCCCGCGCCCGCGGATCGACGCGGGCGGCGTGTCGGACCATGGCGTCGCGATCCTCAACGCCGAATATGTCGAGCTGAGCGGCCTCGAAGTCACCAACGACGGGGCGGCCGGCCCCGCGCGCATCGGGGTGCTGGTCTCGGCGGAGAATGCAGGCGTCGTCCGGGGCATCGCGCTTCGCGACCTCTATATTCACGACGTGCGCGGCACCAATGCGCGCAAGGACAATGGCGGCATCGTGTTCCGCGCGCTCGGCCCCACGCTGCCGACGCGCTTCGAGGGGATCACGATCGAGCGCAACATCATCTGGCGAGTCGACCGGTCGGGCATCGCCGGCATCAGCGATCAGGTGACGCAAGCCAACTGGTTCCCGAGCCGGGGCGTCGTCATCCGCGACAATTATCTCGACGACATCGGCGGCGACGGCATCGTGCCGCGTGGCACCGACGGCGCGCTGGTCGAGCACAATATCGTATACCGCGCCGCGCGTCGCGCGCCCGGCTACAATGTCGCGATCTGGCAATGGAGCACCGACAACACGCTGATCCAGCTCAACGAGGCGGCCTTCACCAACGGCCGCTGGGACGGACAGGGATTCGACTCCGACTTCAACTCGCGCGGCACGACGATTGCGTTCAACTTCAGCCACGACAATGACGGCGGCTTCGTGCTGATCTGCTCGCCCGCGCCGGTGGCGTCGAGCAACCTCGGCAATTTCGGCACGGTCGTCCGCGACAACGTCAGCCGCAACGACGGCGCGCGCATCTTCCAGCTCTCGGGTCAGATCAGGGACGTGACGATCGAACGCAACGTCATCCATGTGCCCGCCGGCGTGGATGTCCAGATGGTCGCCGCGACCGAATGGCAGGGCTGGGCCAGCGACGTGCGCTTCGCGGGCAACCTGCTCGCGGTCGAGGGCACCGCCCGCTATGGCCATGAAGTGCGTCGCGACGGGCCGGACTATATCCTCGGACCCGGATTTCCGGTGACCGGGCCGATACGGTTCGAAGGCAACATGTTTCTCGGCGGACATGTCGATCCGCCGCAGGATGCGACCGGCACCGTCAGGGCCGATTATCGCGCGGCGGAGGCCGACTGGGCGGTGCCGACCTTCGACCCCGCCCGACCGGAGGATTTCGGACCCTATATCACGGCCCACCGCGCCTGGATGATGGGGATGCTGGCGCGCGAACTCGGCCGCCCGGTCGATCTGCTCACGCCGCGCCGCACCAGCCTCGTGGAGGCGCGCTGAAGCTTCAGGCGGCCGTCCGCCGCAGGCTGGACACACGGATCGGGGCGCGGCCGATTCGCATCGCGAGCGCTTCCGGCTGGGGAAGGGTGAGCCGACCCGAGGCCAGCCGCAGTTCCTCCGCCCGTCGAAGCGACTGGAGCGAGCGGTTGACGTGAACGGACGTCATGCCCAGCGTGTCGCCGAGCATTTCCTGGGTAACGGGAAACGCGTAGCTGTCTCCTGTCGCGCTGCCCGATAGCCGCAGCCGCTCGAGCAGTTCCAGGAACAGATCGCACAGCCGCTCGCGCGCGTTCATCCGTCCCAGGCGGACGACCGCGGCCGCCATATAGGCCTCATCGAGCGCCTGGTTCATCGCATAGGCGGTATCGAGCGCAGATCCGAACGATGCGCGGGGCGCATGACAATAGCTGACGGATGAAATCGCAACGATGCTGCACGATGCGCAAGGATCGGCGTGGCGACCCAGCCCGAACAGTTCGCCCGGCAGAAGGAAGTTGAGAATCTGCCGCCGCCCGTCGGGCAATATCTTGACCCGTGCCGCCCAGCCGGAGAGCATGAGCAGGGGCGCGGTGATGACTTCGCCCTCGCGCAACAGCTCCTGCGACTGGAAGGAACTGGCGTAGCGGCGCCGTTCCGTCGCCTGCTGGAGCGCGCCCATGGCACCCTGATCGAGCATCGCGATCCGCTGTAGCCGAAGCAGTGCCGGCTGCTCCTGAACCATCGTGGCAGTGTGACTCGTCAACGTGGACTCCTCTGTCGCGGTGGTCACCGATTTTCGGTGTCCCACCAAGGGACAACCGAATGAACGCCGCTGACGCCCCATTGGGTTCCTTGCGCTTGCATAATTGTTCCGGCCGTAGACCCCACCGCGGTGGCAACCAGCCGGAAAAGGACAGCCGCACGGTGACGCGTGCGCCGCGTCAGGGGCCTTTTTCCTTGGCCCCCGGCGGGCAATTCCCTATAGACTTGGCATGACAGAAGAAGCCGAGAAATCCCGCCCGGAAAACGCCTATGGCGCCGACAGCATCAAGGTTCTGAAGGGTCTCGACGCGGTTCGCAAACGCCCCGGAATGTATATCGGCGACACCGACGACGGGTCGGGCCTGCACCATATGGTGTTCGAAGTCAGCGACAATGCGATCGACGAGGCGCTGGCGGGCCACTGCGACCGCATCGACATCACATTGAACCCCGATGGATCGGTCAGCGTGACCGACAATGGACGCGGCATCCCGACCGGTATCCACAAGGAAGAGGGCGTTTCGGCGGCCGAGGTCATCATGACCCAGCTCCACGCCGGCGGAAAGTTCGAGAACACGTCCGACGACAATGCCTACAAGGTGTCGGGCGGCCTTCACGGCGTGGGCGTATCGGTGGTCAACGCACTCAGCGAGTGGCTCGACCTGACCATCTGGCGCGACGGCGACGAGCATAGCATGCGCTTCCGCCACGGCGATGCCGAGGCACCGCTGAAGGTCGTCGGCCCGGCAGGCGACCGCAAGGGCACGCGCGTGACCTTCCTCCCTTCGCCCGCCACCTTCAAGATCACCGAGTTCGATTTCGACAAGCTGGAGCATCGCTATCGCGAGCTGGCGTTCCTCAACTCGGGCGTGCGCCTGTTCCTCACCGACGCGCGGCACGAGGAGAAGAAGACCGTCGAGCTGTTCTACGAGGGCGGGATCGCGGCCTTCGTGAAATATCTCGACCGCAACAAGACGTCGCTGATGCCCGATCCGATCGCGATCAACGGCACGCGCGACGACGTCACGATCGACGTCGCGCTGGAGTGGAACGACAGCTATTATGAAAATGTCCTCTGCTTCACCAACAACATCCCGCAGCGCGAGGGCGGAACGCATCTCGCCGCCTTCCGCGCTGCGCTGACGCGGACGCTCAACAATTACGGCGAAAAGTCGGGCGCGCTGAAGAAAGAGAAGGTCAGCCTCTCCGGCGAGGACATGCGCGAAGGGCTGACCGCGATCGTCTCGGTCAAGCTGCCCGACCCCAAGTTCGGCAGCCAGACCAAGGACAAGCTCGTCTCGTCCGAAGTGCGCCAGCCGCTCGAAAGCCTGATGGCCGACAAGCTGGCCGAATGGCTGGAGGAAAACCCCGCCCATGCCAAATCGATCATCCAGAAGGTGATCGACGCCGCAGCCGCGCGCGAGGCGGCCAAGCGCGCGCGCGAGCTGACCCGGCGCAAGGGCGCGATGGACATCGCTTCGCTGCCCGGCAAGCTCGCCGATTGCCAGGAGCGCGACCCCGCCAAGTCCGAACTGTTCCTGGTCGAGGGCGACAGCGCCGGCGGCTCCGCCAAGCAAGGCCGCGACCGCCATTTCCAGGCGATCCTGCCGCTGCGCGGCAAGATCCTGAACGTCGAGCGCGCGCGGTTCGACCGCATGCTGTCGTCAAAGGAAATCGGCACGCTGATCCAGGCGATGGGCACCGGCATCCGCGACGATTTCGATGTCGGCAAGCTGCGCTATCACAAGATCGTGATCATGACCGACGCCGACGTCGACGGCGCGCATATCCGCACGCTGCTGCTCACCTTCTTCTATCGCCAGATGCCGCAGATCATCGAGAACGGCCATCTCTTCATCGCCCAGCCGCCGCTGTACAAGGCGAGCCGGGGCCGGTCGGAGGTGTATCTGAAGGACGATGCCGCCCTCGACCAGTATCTGATCGACCATGGCATCGACAGCCTGGTTCTCGAAACGCGCGAGGGGTCGCGTTCGGGCGCGGACCTGCGCGTGCTGATCGACCATGCGCGCCGGATGCGTACCCTGATGCGCTATGTCCCGCGTCGCTATGAGGGCGGGATCGTCGAGGCGCTGGCGCTCGCGGGCGCGCTCAGTCCGGAGATTTCGGACGAAGGCCGCGCCGAGGCGCTCCGCCGCGCGGTCGTCTGGCTCAACGCCGCCGATGACGAAGGAAGTTGGACCGCCGACCTGTCGGCCGAGGGCGGCTACCATCTGCAACGGCTCGTTCGCGGCGTCACCGACCATCACATGATCGAGGCGGCCTTCCTGCAATCCGCCGAGGCGCGCAAGCTTCACGCCCTGTCCGCTGAACAGGCCGACAGCTATGCGACAACCAGCACGCTGGTCAGCAGCCGCGCGGCGGCGGCGCGCGCACAGGAAGCCGGGGATGCGGCCGAGGGCGAGGATTCGGCCGAGGGCGAGAGCGCCACGACCGCCGCAGTCAGCAAGGGCAGCAGCAGCGTCACGCGGCCGAGCGAACTGCTCGACGCGGTGCTCGCCGCAGGGCGCAAGGGCCTGTCGATCCAGCGCTACAAGGGGCTGGGCGAGATGAACGCCGAGCAGCTCTGGGAAACCACGCTCGACCCCAACAACCGCTCGATGCTGCGGGTGGAGATCGATCAGGCGGATGTCGCCGACGAGATCTTCACCCGGCTGATGGGCGACGTGGTCGAACCGCGCCGCGAGTTCATTCAGGACAATGCGCTGGATGTCGCCAATCTGGATGTCTGATCGCCATTCGGGCCGGGAACGGGGAGCAATGCGGGAACGTTGAGAGGACGACGTGCGCCTGGCGCGCGACACTTTCAACACAGGACATGCCGCACAATGCTCGCTGACGACATCGACGAACAGGACATCCGGCGCACATTCGAAGACTTTATCGAGGATCAGGCGTTTCCCTGCGTCGGTGCCAAGTCGGCTCTGGCGCGGGGGACGATGAAGGTCGTGCCCTGCTGGTCGATCGAAAGCGGGTGGGACGATGTCAAGATCCACCGCGAACTGCTCGACTGGGCCTATGAGTATAAGCGCGATCCCGGCCTGTTCCGGTCCATCGCCTTCGTCTTCGCCGGGCCGGCACCGGAAAGCGAGACAGCGTTCGAGGCGGCCTTGTGGGAACGGTTGCAATCGCTCGCCGACAAGGATGCCTGGGCCGAACAGCCCTATGACTCGCGAGTCAGCTCCGACCCCGAGAATCCCCATTTCTCGCTGAGTTTCGGTGGCGAGGCCTTCTTCGCGGTCGGGCTTCATCCGCATGCCAGCCGGCCCGCGCGCCGGTTCCGGCATCCGGTGATCGTCCTCAACCTGCACGACCAGTTCGAGCGGCTGCGTGCCGAGGGGCGCTATGAAGGCATTCGCGCCAAGATCATCGCGCGCGACGTGGCGGCGGCGGGGTCGGTCAATCCCATGCTCGCCCGCCACGGCGCGTCGAGCGAGGCGGTGCAGTATAGCGGCCGTCTGGTGGGCGACGACTGGCGCTGCCCTTTTCGCGATCCGCGCGCGGACAGCGACACGGCCGAATGAACGCGGTCCGTGTCCCGCCGCGCTCGGGAACAGCCTTTCGCCTGAACCGGGGCCAGACGCTGACGGTCATCGACCCGGAGGGGGTGCAGGTGGCCGACCTGCTCGCCTTCGCCGACGACGTGCGCGAAGTGATCAGCAACGGCCGGACCTTCGATTATGAGGAGACGCTGCGCCTGACCACCGGCAACAGGCTGTGGTCCAACCGGTCGCGTGTCCTGCTGACGATCGCGGAGGACAGCGTGGGTTGCCACGACTTCCTGCTGACGCCGTGCAGCATCGCCACCTTCCGCCACTTCTACCCCGACAAGCCCGAACATCGCGGCTGTTTCGGCAATCTGGCCGAAGCGCTGGCGCCCCATGGCGTGAGCGAGGACATGATCCCGACCGCGTTCAACTGCTTCATGAACGTGCCGGTGGACAATGACGGACGGATCGGCGTGGCACCGCCGACAAGCCGCGCGGGCGACCGCATCGTCTTTCGCGCGGAAGAAGACCTGATCATCGGCCTCACCGCGTGCTCGGCCTATGCCAGCAACGGCGGCAGCTTCAAGCCGATCGACTATCGGGTGGAGTAAGTTGCTCGTCATGCCAGCGAAGGCTGGCATCTCGTAACGCCGTAAGAGACCCCAGCCTTCGCTGGGGTGACGACTATTCGAGAGATCACGCGAGACGCGAAGACGGGGAGGAGGGCTGCCAACCTCTTTGCGTTCTCTGCGCCTCCGCGCGAACAATATGATCACGCAAAGGCGCAGAGAACGGAGAGGTGAAAGGCGCAAGCGCGGAGCAGATCCTCTCCGCGTCTTCGCGTCTCCGCGTGAATCTTATTTGCGGTTCCGCCGCGCTATGTCGCCAAGGCCCGCAGCGTCGCAACCCTGTCCGCTTCCGCTGCGGGCTTGTCGCGGCGAATGCGCTTGATCCTCGGAAAGCGCATCGCCAGCCCTGATTTGTGCCGCTTGCTCTCGTGGATCGAGTCGAACGCGACTTCCAGCACCAGCGACTTCTCGACCTCGCACACGGGGCCGAAGCGCTGGACGGTATTCTGGCGCACGAATCGGTCGAGCCATTTCAGCTCCTCGTCGGTGAAGCCCGAATAGGCCTTGCCGACCGGCAGCAGCTCGCCCTCCTCGGTCCAGCAGCCAAAGGTATAGTCCGAATAGAAGGACGCGCGCCGTCCATTGCCGCGCTGCGCGTACATCATCACGCAATCGGCGGTCAGCGGGTCGCGTTTCCATTTGTACCAAAGCCCCACCTTGCGCCCCGCGACATAGGGGCTGTCGCGGCGCTTGAGCATGACGCCCTCGATCGCGGCGTCGCGCGCGGCGTCGCGGATCGCCGAGAGCGCGGCGAAATCCTCCGCGTCAATGAGCCGCGACAGGTCGAAGCGGTCGGCGGGGAGCGACGCAGCGACGCTTTCGAGGATCGGCCGCCGCTCGCTCCAGCCGAGCGCGCGCAGGTCGCGCCCGCCCGCCTCCAGCACGTCGTACAGGCGGACGAAGGGCGGATAGTCGGCCATCATCCTCTTGCTGACGGTCTTACGCCCCAGCCGCTGCTGGAGCGCGTTAAAGCTCGCCGCTTCACCGCCCTGCACCTCACCCTTCACCATCAGTTCGCCGTCGACGACGCCGATATGGTCGAACGCCTCGACAATCTCGGGGAAGCTTGCGGATATTTCATCGCCGCCCCGGCTGAAGATGCGCCGTTCGGTCGGCGTGCCGACGATCTGGACGCGGATGCCGTCCCATTTCCATTCGGCGGCGAAGTCGGTGAGCGACAGCGCCTCGCCTTCCTCCAGCGGATGCGCCAGCATGAACGGGCGGAACCAGGCCGTCTGCGAGAGGTCGGGGCTTTCCCCCGCACCCGCCGCCCAATCGAACAGCACCGAATAGGGCGGTTCGAGCGCGTGCCAATATTCGTCGACCCGGTCGACCTCGACTCCGAAGGCCTCGGCAAACGCAACCTTGGCGAGCCGCGCCGACACCCCGACGCGAAGGCCGCCGGTGGCGAGCTTGAGAAGCGCATAGCGGCTCTCCGGCTCGATACGGTCGAGCATCGCGCCCAGCGTGGCGGGCGCGTTGGCGCGGCCGAGCGCGCTGAGCGTCCCGACCACCTCGGACAGCGGCATGTCCTCGCCCGGCCCCTGAACGCCCGACTCCTGCCCCCCCGGCCAGATCAGCGCCACGGTTTCCGCAGTGTCGCCGACATAGCTCCGGCTCATCGCCACCAGCACCGGGTCGACCCGCGCTTCCGCCATCGCCCGGATCGTCGCGGACTTGACGACGCCGAGGTCGAGCGCGTCGGTCAGCGCCGCCAGCGCCCAGCCGCGATCCGGGTCGGGCGTGACTCGCAGATAATCGGCGATGAGCGCGATCTTGGCATTGCGCGACCGGGTGTAGGTAAGGCCGTCGATCAGGCGGGCGAAGGTTCTCATCATCCTCCCCTGCAAGGGGAGGTGGCAGCCCGAACGGGCTGACGGAGGGGCATCGAAGCACGCGGCATGGCCCCTCCACCACCCCGGATCGGGTCCGGGGCGGTCCCCCTCCCCCTGCGGGGGAGGAGATTCGCCGCGTCACTCATCCTCATCCTCATATCCCACCAGCGCCAGCGCCCGCGCCTTGAGCTGGTGCGTGGCGCACCAATGCACCAGCGCATCCTCGGCGCCGTGAGTCACCCAGGTCTCGGCGGGGCGGAGCGCGCCGATGGTGCCGGTCAGTTCGTCCCAGTCGGCATGGTCGGAGACGATCAGCGGCAGCTCCACCTGCCGCTGCCGCGCACGTTGACGGACGCGCATCCAGCCCGAGGCCATGGCGGTGATCGGGTCGGGGAGGCGGCGGCTCCAGCGGTCGGTGAGCGCCGACGGCGGACACAGCACGATCGCGCCGCGCAGATCGTCCTTGCCGGCATCGGCGACCAGCCGCAGGTCGCCCAGAGGAACGCCCAGTTCCTCGTAAAGGCGGCACATGCGTTCGAGCGCGCCGTGAAGCCAGATCGGCCGGTCATAGCCCGCGCGGCGAAGCTCCGCGATCACCCGCTGCGCCTTGCCGAGCGCATAGGCGCCCACCAGCACGCAACGGTCGGGATGCGCGGCGCGGGCGGACAGCAGCCTGGCGATCTCCTGCTCGATCGGCGGATGGCGGAACACCGGCAGGCCGAACGTCGCCTCGGTGATGAAGATGTCGCAGGGGATCGGCTCGAACGGCGCGCAAGTGGGGTCGGGCCGCGTCTTGTAGTCGCCCGTCACGACGACGCGCTCGCCCGCATGTTCGAGCAGGATCTGCGCGGAACCCAGCACATGGCCCGCGGGATGAAAGCTGATGCGGACGCCGCCACGCTCGAACGTCTCGCCATAGCGGACCGCGCAGCCTTCCGCGCCGACGCCATAGCGCAGGCCCATGATCGCCAGCGTCTCGGCGGTGGCGATCACCTCGCCATGGCCGCCGCGCGCATGGTCGGCATGGCCATGGGTAATCAGCGCTCTCTCTTGCGGCTGTGCCGGATCGATCCAGAGGCCCGCAGGGCGGACATGGATGCCGCCCCGTTCCGCCTCGATCCAGTGCCGCGCCGTCATGCCCCGGGAGATGGCGACGCACGCTGCACGAGACAAGTGAAACGGAAAGGTCATGATGGTCATCAATGCGCGGGAGCGACAAGCTGGAAACATGGCCCGGCGCGCGCGTTGAACGGGTGGCAATCAAGGAGATGCGATGATGAGCAGCGATATCCGCGACACATTCTGGACGACACTGGCCGAAAGCCCGTATCTGATGGTCAAGCTTGAGAACAGCCATGAGCACGCGCTGCCGATGACGGCGCAGCTCGACAAGGATGCGAACAGCGCCTTCTGGTTCTACACCGTCCGCGACAACCGCCTGTCTGCCGGCGGCCCGGCGATGGCGCAATATATGAACCGGAAGCATGACCTGTTCGCCTGCATCTCGGGCACGCTGGTCGAGGAGACCGACCCGGCGGTGATCGACCGTTACTGGTCGAACGAGGTCGCCGCCTGGTTCGAGGGCGGGCGGCAGGACCCCAAGCTGATGATGCTGCGCTTCGACCTTGCCGACGCCGAAATCTGGACGTCGGATCTCGGCATGAAGGGCATGTTCAAGATGATGACGGGCAGCACGATCAAGCCATCGGAAAGCGGCAAGCACGAGCAGGTCGCGCTCTGACCGTGTGACCCCGGCCTGTCCCTTTGCGCCTCAGAGATGGGGCGCGGGGGGTACCGGCTGGGGCGGCGCGTCGGGATCGTCTTCGTGTACATCGATGATCCCGCGCCCGACATGGCTGCGACTGCGGCTGTAAGCGAAATAGACGACCAGTCCGACCACTGCCCAGAATACGAACAGGCCGATCGTGTACCAGGACAGGCTGACGAACAGATAGATGCAGCCTATCGCCGCCACCGGTGCCAGGATGTTGATCGCCGGCGCGCGGAAAGGCCGCTTGCGGTCAGGATCGGTGCGGCGAAGCACCATCACCGCGATCGCGACCATGGCGAAGGCGAACAGCGTTCCCGAATTGGAAATGTCGGCCAGCGCTCCCACCGGGAAGAAGGCCGCGAACAGCGCGACGAAAATGCCCGTCAGGATCGTGATGACATGCGGCGTGTGGAAACGGGGATGCACCTTGGACAGCACCGGGGGCAGCAGCCCGTCGCGGCTCATCACGAAGAAGATCCGCGTCTGGCCGAACATCATCATCAGGATCACCGACGGTAGCGCCAGACCGGCCGCGAGCCCCACCAGATTGCCGATCTGCGGCCAGCCGATCTCGCGCAGCGTCCACGCCAGCGCTTCCTTCGAGCAGACGACCGCGCCGTCACCGATCGCGCGGCAGGCGTTCGACAGTTCGATGCTGCCAGGTGCCAGCGCCTCTCCGCCCGGGCCGGAGACAGGCTGCGCGCCGACGGTGCCGATCACGCCCGATGCCACGACCAGATAGAAGAGCGTACAGATGCCAAGCGAACCGATGAGGCCGATCGGCATGTTCCGCTGCGGATTCTTGGTCTCCTCGGCGGCCGTCGAAACCGCGTCGAAACCCACATAGGCGAAGAAGATCGACGCCGCCGCCGCCGACACGCCGGCAAAACCCAGCGGCGCGAACGGCTCGAAATTCTCCATGTTCATGACCGGTACGGCAAGGACGACGAACAGGCTGAGCGCCGCCACCTTGACGATCACCAGCACCGCGTTGACGCTCGCGCTCTCGCGCGTGCCGATGACCAGCAGCCAGGTGACGAGGCCCGCAATGCCCATGGCGGGCAGGTTGACGATGCCGCCGTCATAGGGGCCGCGCACGAGCGCGAGCGGTATGTCGACTCCGAAGGCGTTCTGGATGAGGCCGACGACATAGCCCGACCAGCCCACCGACACCGCGCCCGCCGCCACCGCATATTCGAGGATCAGCGCCCAGCCGACCATCCAGGCGAGAAGCTCCCCCATCACCGCATAGCTGTAGGTATAAGCGGAACCGGACACCGGCACCATCGACGCCATTTCTGCATAGCACAGGGCCGCAAGGCCGCAGACGACGCCCGCGATAACAAAGCTGAGCAGCATGCCCGGCCCCGCCTTCTGCGCCGCTTCCGCCGTCAGCACGAAGATGCCGGTGCCGATGACGGCGCCGATCCCCAGCATGACAAGCTGGAATGCGCCCAGCGAACGGTGAAGGCTTTTCTTCTCGGCCGTGGCGAGAATGGCGTCGAGCGGCTTCACCCGTCCGAAAATCATGCGGTCAAACTCCCCGGCCAAAGCGGGCAGACTATCGGCTCGCCCGGCATTGGCAAGCACAATGGCCGGAAAGGGTGGTCAGCGCGCGATCATCACGCTGAACTGCTCGCCGCCGAAGATGTGGATGTGGAGGTGCGGCACTTCCTGGTGGCCGTGCTGCCCCATGTTGATCATCAGCCGGTAGCCGCCGGGGCAGTGGGTGCGCGCAATGTCGCCCACGGCGCGCATCAACCCCGCGACCTCCGCGTCGCTCGCCTTGGCGGTAAAATCGTCCCAGCTCACATAGGACCCCCTCGGCACGACGAGGATATGCACCGGTGCCTGCGGGTTGATGTCGTGGAACGCAACGAAATGCTCACCCTCCGCGACGGCCTTGCTCGGCAGCTCGCCGCGCAGGATGCGGGCGAAGACGTTGTTGTCATCATAGGGCTGGCTGGGGTCGATCGGCATGGCGGTCCTTTCCTTGGCTATTACGTCATCCCAGCGAAGGCTGGGATCGCGTGCGGCAAGAGACCCCAGCTTTCGCTGGGGTGACGACAGTGAAGCGCAGACTCAATCCTTTACCCGCGCCGCTTTCTCGTCGATCCCCGACAATCCCTCGCGCCGCTGCAGCTCGGCGTCCACATCGTCGAGCGAGAGGCCCATGTCGGCGAGCAGGACGATGAGGTGGAACATCAGGTCCGCCGCTTCGCCAACCACGCCCTCGCGGTCGTCGGCGACGGCGGCGATCACCGTCTCGACGGCTTCCTCGCCCAGCTTCTGCGCGATCTTGGCGCGGCCACGCGCGGTGAGCTTCGCCACATAGGACGAGGCCGGATCGGCCTCCCGGCGGGCACGAACCACCTCCTCAAGGCCCCTGAACCGGTCGCTCATGCCGCCTGCTCCCCCGTCACCGGCGTGCGCACAGGGATGCCCGCCGCCGCCAGCGCGCGATGCGCATCGGCGATGCTGTGCTGGCCGAAATGAAAGATCGACGCGGCGAGCACCGCGCTCGCGTGCCCCTCGATCACACCTTCGACGAGATGGTCGAGCGTGCCGACACCCCCGCTCGCCACCACCGGCACCGAAACCCGGTCGGCGATGGCGCGGGTCAGCGCCAGGTCATAGCCCGCGCGCGTGCCGTCGCCGTCCATCGACGTGACGAGCAGCTCGCCCGCGCCCAGCTCGGCCAGCCGCACGGCATGGGCGACCGCGTCGATACCCGTCGCCTTGCGCCCGCCATGGGTGAAGATCTCCCAGCGGCCCTCCCCCACGCGCCGCGCATCGACCGATGCGACGACGCACTGACTGCCGAAGCGTGTCGCAAGATCGCCGACCAGCTCGGGCCGGGCCACCGCCGCACTGTTGACCGCGACCTTGTCCGCGCCCGCGAGCAGCAGCGCGCGCGCATCCTCCGCCGATCGCACGCCGCCGCCGACGGTCAGCGGCATGAAGCACACCTCCGCGGTCCGCGCGACGATGTCGAGCAGCGTGCCGCGCTCCTCATGGCTGGCGG